>NZ_CAXSXW010000002.1:316393-404639 GCF_964241505.1 Klebsiella sp. Q11 | reverse complement strand
TAGCCCGGGTAAGCGCAGCGCGACCCGGGAAGAAACCGCACCAATGCATCAACCCCGGCGCATTCCCCGGGTTGCGGCGTAACGCCTTACCCGGGCTACAAAAAACCAAACCGCACCAGCCTGTAGCCCGGGTAAGCGCAGCGCGACCCGGGAAGAAACCGCACCAATGCATCAACCCCGGCGCATTCCCCGGGTTGCGGCTGAACGCCTTACCCGGGCTACCGACTAAAAAAGGCAACTTACGTTGCCTTTTTGCTTTTACCTTTCTCCTCGCCTATGCGAAGAGGCAAGGATCAACTGATTTAACCAAGAATTTCGCGTTGCAGAAAGGCGTCAAGACCCGAAATCCCCGGGAGCTTACATCAGTAAGTGACCGGGGTTGAGGGACGCAGACAACGCATCTGCGGCGTGAAAGGCGCAGGTTAAATTATTTGGCGTCGGTCGCCGTACCATTAGCATGCCAGGTAAACACGCCGAACTCGAAGCCCTTCAGATCGCCCTTCTCGTTCCAGGTGAGCGGCCCCATTACGGTGTCGACCGTTGCGCCCTTCAGGTATTTAGCGATTTCAGCCGGATCTTCTGACTGATTCAGGCCCGCTTCCAGCGACTGCAGCGCGGCATAGGTGGTCCACACGAACGCGCCGCTTGGATCCTGTTTCTTCGCTTTGATCGCATCCACAATCGGTTTGTTCGCCGGAACCTGGTCGTAGTTTTTCGGCTTGGTGACCAGCATACCTTCCGCAGAAGCGCCCGCGATGTTAGACAGCGACACGTTCGCTACTCCTTCCGGCCCCATAAACTGCGTTTTCAGGCCAGCGGCGCGAGACTGACGCAGGATCTGCCCCATCTCCGGGTGATAGCCGCCGTAGTAAACGAAGTCGATATTCTCTTTCTTCAGACGCGCCACCAGGGTAGAGAAGTCTTTCTCACCGGCGGTGATACCGTCAAAGAACACCACGTTGGCGCCGCCCTTCTTCAGGTTATCCTGTACCGCACGGGCCAGGCCCTCGCCATACTGCTGTTTGTCGTGGACAATCGCGATGCGCTGCGGCTTCACTTTTTCCAGGATATATTTGGCAGCGGTTGGCCCCTGATCGGAGTCCAGACCGGTGGTGCGCAGAATCAGATGATAGCCGCGAGCCGTCAGCTCCGGCGCGGTGGCCGCCGGGGTGATCATCAGCACGCCTTCATCTTCATAGATATCAGAGGCCGGCTGGGTGGAAGAAGAGCACAGGTGACCGATAACGTATTTGATACCGTCGTTAATCACTTTGTTGGCGACGGCAACCGCTTGTTTCGGGTCACAGGCGTCGTCGTATTTTACCATCTGCAGCTTATTGCCTTTGATACCGCCTTTGGCGTTGATATCGGCAATGGCCTGCTCTGCGCCAGTAAACTCCTGGTCACCGTACTGCGCTACCGGACCGGACATCGCGCCAACGACGGCGACTTTGATATCTTCGGCCATTGCCGCACCGCTCATGATTAAGGCAATACATCCTGCCAGTAACGCTTTACCCTTCATATTCATCCTGAGGCTCCCCATTATTATGGTTTTTGCATTTGTTGTGATGTTGTTTATTAGCGCATTATTCTAATTAGACACATAAGAAAAGCATATGATAGTTAGATTAGGGTCTGCCGCCTGCGCTTTTGCAGCACACTATGCTAAACATACCGTCATTCAGGAGAATTGGAAACGATAAAATTGCGGAGTATGTAACAGATAAGTGACAAATAAAAACCCGCGCCGGAATAAACCGAACGCGGTGGCATGAGCAACGCGACTACCAGCCCGCAGGCAGGTAGCCAAAGGCGGAAGCGATGGCGTAGGCGGCGCTGCAAAGATAGAGCAATACGATGAAGATCTGGATTAAGGGATGCGTGATTAGCGCCGGGCAGGTCCAGCCGGGGGTGATGTCACCCTGCCGACGCGAGCCTTTGAGGATCAGGATCGGCATGATAGATAAAATCACCCCGCTAAATACCCCGGCAAAATAGAGCGCGTTCACGAAGGACACCATCCCGCTATAGGCCAGAATAAAAGGCGGCACGGCGACCACTAACAGCACCTTAAAGCGTTTGAACGGCTGCTCGTCGTTGCCCAGGCGAAACTGATCGAAAATATTGGTCAGGAAGCTTCCGCCCAGCCCCCAATAGGAGGTCAGCATCGCGCAGAGCGCAAAAAGATTTGCCGAGAAGAAAGCCCACTCGCCGAGCGCCCTGCCCCAGGAAATGGTTGCCACATCAGAAATATTATCCAGCCCGCTTAATGCAATCACCGAAAGCGGGACCAGCGCCAGCAGGCAAAAGGTTAATAACATCCCCACCATAATGGCCTTCGGCAGCTTCTCCGGTTTATCGGCGAAGCCGCGCGCCATCTCCGGCACGATATATTGCGCGGAGAAACAAAACGCGACAACGTTAAATACCGGCACCATATACAGCCAGTTGCCGTCCAGCAAATAACCGACGCTGGCGGTCTCTTTCAGCAACGTCGCGGCAACCAAAATGGTTATCATAACGACCATGCCGATACTGATGAATTTCTCACCCCGGCCAATCGCCTTCAGGCCAAGATAAAGTACCCCGGCCGCCGGAATAAAAAACAGCGCGCTGCCCAGGGCCGGCGAGATGCCGAATAACGAATGCAATAATTTTCCGCTGCCGGTCATATAAGCCGTCAGCGCGCCGACGCTGTTGACGCAAACGGAGAGGAACATCATCAGCGCGCCAAAGCGGCCGACGTAGCGCTGCGACAGGCCGCTAAGCTGCAGATGCTTACGCGTGCGCAGCGTCGATTCCGCCACGTAGAGCATGGTGATGGTCGTCAGGCTACCGACCACAATCAGCCAAAACAGCAGCGGCAGAAAGCCCGCTTTGCTGGAGGCATAGGCGATGGATAGCACCCCAGCGCCGATATTGGTGCCGACGATCATCGACACGCCTTCAATGAAACTGAGGGATTTTGCAGGTACAGCGGTACGCTCCCGGCTCGTCAGAGCCGGAGAAAAGGTGGAGTTGTCAGACATAATATTTTCCGTTTTATTCCGGCAGCGTGCGCCGCCGGAAAAAAGGTGATATCAGGGTGAAATACCACTCACGCTGAGCATGAATAACCAGACTGCGGCTTCCTGTTTCTGTTGGGCTTCCCTGCCGCCGCAAATGGATGTAAGACTGACTAGCCCTTCAGCACGCGGGCCAGAATATCCAGCGCCTTCGTAAACTGCGCATCCGGAATCGTTAACGGATAGAGGAAGCGAATAACGTTGCCATAGACGCCGCAGCTCAGCAGCAGCAGGCCGTTCTCCTGGGCTTTTTGCTGGATTTGACGGGTGATCTCCGCCGACGGCTCGCCGGTTTGCGGATCGTTAAACTCCACCGCCACCATCGACCCCTGGCCACGTACGTCAGCAATCGCCGGGCAGCTTTGACGCGCCTGATTCAGCACCTCTTTCAGATGGCTGCCTAAGCGCTCAGCGCGCTGGCACAGCTGTTCTTCTTCAATCACGTCCAGCACCGCGTGCGCCGCCGCGACCGCCAGCGGGTTACCGGCATAGGTGCCGCCCAGACCGCCCGGCGCAGGCGCATCCATCACCTCGGCGCGACCTACCACGCCGGAGAGCGGGAAACCGCCGGCCAGGCTTTTGGCCATCGTCATCAGGTCAGGCTTCACATCATAGTGCTGCATCGCAAATAGCTTGCCGGTGCGCGCAAAGCCGGTTTGTACTTCATCGGCAATCAGCAGAATGCCGTGGGTATCGCACAGCGCGCGCAGCGCCTGCATAAACTCAGGCGGGGCAACGTTAAAGCCGCCTTCCCCCTGAATCGGCTCCAGCACAATCGCCGCCACCTGATCGGCCGCGATATCCGCTTTGAAAATGCGCTCCAGGCTCTTCATCGCGTCGGCGGTGGTAATGCCATGGGCGGCGTTAGGGTAGACGGCGTGATAAACCGAGCCCGGGAACGGGCCGAAACCAATCTTGTAAGGCGCCACTTTGCCGGTCAGCGCCATGGTCATAAACGTACGGCCGTGGAAGCCGCCGCCGAAGGTAATCAACCCCGGACGGCCGGTATAAGCGCGCGCGATTTTCACCGCGTTTTCAACGGCTTCCGCCCCGGTGGTAAAGAAAGCCGTTTTTGCCGGACCGTCAATCGGCGCCAGTTCGTTAATCCGCTCGGCCAGCGTGACATAGCTTTCGTACGGGACAATCTGGTAAGCCGTGTGGGTAAAGGCCTGCAGCTGCTGTTCAACGGCGGCAACGATTTTGGGGTGGCGATGGCCGGTATTCAGCACCGCGATGCCGGCGGCGAAATCGATCACCTCATTCCCTTCAATATCCCACAGCGTAGCGTTCTCCGCTTTCTCAACAAAGTAGCTGCACATCACCCCTACGCCGCGCGGAGTCGCCTGCTGGCGACGCTGATTCAGTTCTGAACTTTTCACCGAGAATCTCCTGTCATGTGTGTCACGTTATCGCAACAAATCCGAAACTATGTCGTTTATTTACACAGGATTTGGCCCTATAATCGAGTACCAATTCAGATTATCTGAGGGATCCAATTGCGTTCGCTTATCGCAGACCTGGTGCTGGTCAGATTGCAGAAAGAAACCGATCCGCTCCTGCACAAGCGCCTTTACAAGGCGATTCGCCACGCCATTCTGGATGGTTCTCTCCCGCCCCATAGCCGCCTGCCCCCTTCACGGGATCTGGCGGGAGAGCTGAAAATGTCTCGCAACACAATTTTAACAGTTTACGAACAATTGCTGGCTGAGGGGTATGTCGTGTCCCGTCGCGGCAGCGGAACATTCGTCGCGAAAACGCTGCCCGATATGTTTCTTCCAACCAGCAGCGCCAGTGAAAGCAGCCCTGCGCCAGCAGCCAGCGCGCCCATCTCCCGACGCGGCCAGCATCTGCTGGGGCACATCAGCGCCAGCCCGCGTCAGTGGGGGGCATTTATCCCCGGCGTACCGGACGTCAATGCGTTTCCCCACCCGCTGTTCAGTAAAATCCAGGCGCGTATCAGCCGCCGTCCAAAACCCGAACAGCTCAGCTATAGCTGTAACGGCGGAACGGCCGAGCTGCAGCACGCGTTGGTGGACTATCTGAGAGTAGCGCGCGGCGTTCAGTGCCAGGCAGATCAAATTCTTATTACTGAAGGGATCCATCAGGCTATCGACCTGATCACCCGCATGCTGTGCGACCGCGGCGATCTCGCCTGGGTGGAGGAGCCGTCCTACTGGGGCATTCGCCATGTGCTGGCGATGAATGAAGTGCGGGCCGAGCCCGTGGTGGTTGATGCCAGCGGCCTGTGCCCGCCCGAAAGCATAGCCGAAGCCCCGCGGCTGATCTTCGTTACGCCATCCCATCAGTACCCCCTCGGCGCGGTAATGAGCCTTGAGCGCCGACAGCGCCTGCTCACCCTGGCCCATCAGCACGGCAGCTGGATTGTGGAAGATGATTACGACAGCGAGTTTCGCTTTTCCGGTCAGCCGATCCCGGCGCTACAGGGCTTAGTCCCCGAAGCGCCGGTGGTCTACGTCGGTACGTTCAGTAAAACGCTCTACCCGGGGCTGCGGCTGGGCTACGTCGTGCTGCCTCGACCATTGGCGGCTGAACTCAAAAACGCCCACGCCGAGCTCTACCGCGGCGGCCATTCGCTTATCCAGCTGGCGCTGGCGGAATTTATCAACGCCGGTCATTACTCGGCGCATATTCGCCGCATGCGCCTGCTCTACAGCCGCCGTCGCGTCTTTTTGACCGAGCTGATTCAGCGGCACTGCGGGCCGCACGCGCTGTCGGACTTCAGCGATAATGCCGGACTGCATCTGATCCTGAATTTGCCGGATGAGGCGGATGACGTGGCGATTGCCCGCGATGCCAACGCGCGCCATATTTTAGTGCGTCCGCTGTCGCGCTATTACCTGACGGCGCAGCGGAAGAAAGGGCTGTTGATGGGGTTTGCTTCGCAGCCGGAAACGCAGATGGAACCGGCGTTCAACGTCCTGCTTGAGTGTTTGAAAATGCACTGCCCGCAGGCGCTGGCGGAGGCAGAAAAACAAAACGCCCCATCGTAATGTGGGGCGTTATCGGGGGACTGGCGCTCAGATTAGGCTTCGATAGCGGCGCGCAGTTTTTTCATGGCGTTCTTTTCAAGCTGACGTACACGTTCAGCCGACACGCCGTAGCGGTCTGCCAGCTCCTGCAGCGTGGACTTGTTGTCTTCGTCCAGCCAGCGGGCGCGGATGATGTCCTGGCTACGTTCGTCAAGACCCTGCATCGCGTCGGTCAGCTTGTTTGCCGCCTGCTCTTCCCAGTTATCGTCTTCAATGCCGTCGGCAAAGTTAGACGTTTTATCCTGCAGATAGAGCACCGGCGCCATCGGCTGGCTATCGGACTCATCATCCGACGACATGTCGAAGGTCATGTCCTGCGCCGCCATACGTGACTCCATCTCACGCACGTCTTTGCTCGACACGCCCAGCTCGCGGGCCACCATTTCGACTTCATCCTGGTTAAACCAGCCCAGACGCTGCTTGGTTTTGCGCAGGTTAAAGAACAGCTTACGCTGTGCTTTCGTGGTCGCGACCTTCACGATACGCCAGTTACGCAGCACGTATTCATGAATTTCCGCTTTGATCCAGTGCACGGCGAAGGAAACCAGACGCACGCCCACTTCCGGGTTAAAACGGCGCACGGCTTTCATCAGGCCAATGTTGCCTTCCTGAATCAGATCCGCCTGCGGCAGGCCATAGCCCGAGTAGTTACGAGCAATATGAACAACAAAGCGCAGGTGAGACAGGATCAGCTTTTTCGCTGCTTCCAGATCGCCCTGGTAATGCAGCTTTTCAGCAAGCTCCCGCTCTTCATCAGCCGATAACATCGGCCAAGTGTTAGCAGCCCGGATGTACGATTCCAGGTTACCAACGGGGGCTAAGGCTAAAGTTTGCATATCTTTGGTCATTCAAATCCTCTCAATCGATATCTTCTGGCATCTTTCTGTCCTCACAACGGAGCAACAAACATGCCAGCATTGATGAGCAACGAGAATATCACTCACATTAGTATCAGACAGTGATTTTATCCACAAGTTCCATGCAATGATGTGAATAGATTACGCACAAAATGTGACATGGTTATGAAGTTTAGGGAAGCGTCGACAGGGACTCTTTCCCTGCAGAGAGATATTCAGTGCAGGGAAAGATTATACCAGATTTTTACTACTCGGGAGTAAAGTGACGTAAATGTTGAACGGTTGCCAGCCAGGCGGCGACCCAGCCAATCATCGAGCAAACAATCAGCATCAGCAGGCACTCGTCAAAGCCTAAGCCGCTGAGTTCAAACTGCGTGCCGAAGACTTTCGCCACTTCGGTGACCGCCGACGACAGGCGCATGACCATAATTTCCGACAGGATCAGCGACAGAAACGCGCCGGAGAATCCCAGCAGCGCCCCACCGTAAAGGAACGGACGCAGAATAAAGCCGTCGGTCGCGCCAATCAGTTTCTGCACGTTAATGGTATCGCGGCGGGCGAAGATGCTCAGACGCACGCTGTTGCCGATCACCAGGAAGACCGCCGCCACCATCAGTACGCCGATCATCGCCGAAACGCGTCCGACCAGTCCGGTCAGCGACGAGAGCCGCGCAAACCAGCTGTCATCCATACGCACTTCATCAACGCCCTGCACGTGGCTCACGCGGTCGCGCAGCGTGTTCAGCGCTTCAACGCTCTGGAAATCAATCTTCGGCACCACGATCGCCACCGCCGGCAGCGGGTTCTCTTCCAGCATATCCAGCGCGCCGCCGAAGCCTGACCAGTTGCGGAATTCGCCAAGGGCTTCATCGCGCGACAGATAGTTAACCTTCTCGACGCCCTGCTCCGCCTGCAGCTGGCCGACTACCCGCGCAGCGGCGTCGTCATCCAGCGTTTTTTCCAGATAAACGGTGATTTGCGGCGTGGGATAATACTGCGACGCCGCGGTGCTGACGTTTTTGTAGACCATGTAGCACACGCTTGGCAGGGTCAACGAAATGGCGATCACCATCACCGTCAGAAACGTCGCCAGCGGCGTGCTTTTCAGATCCTGTACCGCGCCGTGCCAGGCGTAGCGCACCTGTTCATTGAATACGTTGCTCTTGCGGGAAGCCGGATTCGGCGCCGCTTTTGGCCGCTTCGACGCATTGCGCCCGCCGCTACCGCCCGCTCCGCCCGCATTGCGGAAACGGTCAAATCGATTGCCGAATCGGCGAATGTGGTTCATTGCCTCGCGCTTATTCACCGATGTGGCCTCCATGCATATGCCCCTCGCTGAGGGACAGGACGCGGTACGGACGACTGGAGATAAGCCCCAGGTCATGCGTCGCCATCAGCACCGTCACCCCAACGCGGTTAAACTCTTCAAACAGACGTAAGATCCCTTCCGACAGCGCCTCGTCGAGGTTACCGGTCGGTTCATCCGCCAGCAGGACCGCAGGTTTGTTCACCACCGCGCGGGCGATGCCCACGCGCTGTTGTTCCCCGCCTGAAAGCTGAATCGGCAGGTTTTTCGCTTTGTCCAGCAGCCCGACTTTATCCAGCGCCGCCGAGACGCGACGACGGATGTCATCCCCGCTGGCGCCGGCGATAATCAGCGGGATCGCTACATTATCGTAAACGGTTCGGTCCATCAGCAGATGGTGGTCCTGGAAAATCATGCCAATCTGACGGCGCAAAAACGGCACCTCGCGGCTTTTCAGGCGGCTAATATCATGGCCGCCGAAAAGGATTTTGCCGGCGCTGGGCCGTTCGATACCGCAGATAAGCTTCAGCAGGGTACTTTTCCCCGCGCCGGAATGGCCGGTCAGAAACGCCATCTCGCCCGCCTGCAGGTGGAACGTCACCCCCTGCAGCGCTTGTCTCCCACCGAGATAGGCTTTGCTGACTTGTTCAAAGCGAATCATTTTTAATCCTCTCGGGCAAAAAGTGCCTCAATAAAGTCGCCCGCATTAAACGGACGCAGATCTTCAATACGTTCGCCAACACCGATGTAGCGAATCGGAATACCGAACTGATCGGCAACCGAGAAGATAACCCCGCCCTTGGCGGTCCCATCCAGCTTAGTCAAGGTAATACCGGTCAGTCCAACCGCCTCATGGAACAGTTTGGCCTGGCTAATCGCGTTCTGCCCGGTGCTGGCGTCAATGGTCAGCATAACTTCATGCGGCGCATCGACATCGAGTTTTTTCATGACGCGGACAATCTTCTTCAGCTCTTCCATCAGGTGCGATTTATTCTGCAGACGACCCGCGGTATCGGCAATCAGGACGTCAATATTGCGCGCCTTCGCCGCCTGGATGGCGTCGAAAATGACCGATGCCGAATCCGCGCCGGTGTGCTGGGCAATCACCGGAATATTGTTGCGCTGCCCCCAAACCTGGAGCTGCTCAACCGCCGCCGCGCGGAAAGTATCCCCCGCCGCCAGCATCACCGACTTGCCCTGCTGCTCGAACTGACGCGCCAGCTTGCCGATGGTGGTGGTTTTACCGACGCCGTTGACGCCGACCATCAGAATCACAAACGGCGTTTTGCCTTCTACGTTCAGCGGCTCATCCACTTTCGCCAGAATATCGCCCATCTCTTCTTTCAGCAGGCCGTACAGCGCCTCGGCGTCGCGCAGCTGCTTGCGGCTGGCGTCGTTGGTAAGACGCGTGATGATCTTACGCGTGGTTTCCACGCCGACATCGGCAATCAGCAGCTGCTCTTCCAGCTCTTCAAACAGATCATCGTCGATTTTCTTACCGCGGAACAGACTGATAAATCCGGAACCGAGGTTCTGTTTGGTTTTTACCAGGCTGCGTTTGAGGCGGGCGAAGAAACCTTCTTTGGTCGGTTTTTCCTGCTCTAACGGCGTCACGACGGTTTCGTCCGGCACCACTTCAACGGCGTTTTCTGCCGCATCGGCCGCCGCCAGAGCCTGTGCTTCCAGCTCTTCATCGGTGATATCGGCCTCAGCCTCTTCTACCGTTTCGTCTGGTTCCGGCTGGTCAACGGCGGTTTCTTCAATAACTGCCGTTTCCGGTTCGGTAATGACCTCTTCCGGCGTCTGTTCAGCGACGGCTTCAGCCACTACCGGCTCGGCGATGACCTCTTCCACCAGCGGCTCAGCGACCGTCTCTTCAACCGCGGGCTGCTCCGCTATCTCCTCAACCGCCGGGGATTCGACAACCGCCTGCGGCCGTTCGCTCTCCACAACCTGCTCGGTCACCTCAACCACCTCGGCGGCAAAGGCTTCGGCATCCTGTTTCTCTGTCGCAGTGGCGTCGACCGTTTCCGGCGCAACCGCAGGCGCTTCGCTTTCCTGAGCCGGTTCTTCAACCTCTTGCTGGGCTTCTACTTTTTGTTCTGTTTCGCTTTCCTGCGCCTGTTCTTTTTGACCAAAGCCCAGCCAGGAAAAGAAGCCACGTTTTTTGTCTTTCGCCATTTGCGACTACACTCCTCGCTGTTAATTCATGGCACAGCTTCGGCCAGTAGGTAGCGGAAGCTGAAAAATGATGAAATTAGTCGGATAGTCTACCACTTAACTTAACTCGCATCACCGCCCCCGGATTAAGGTTTCGTCAACCGCCGCCGATCGTTAGAATAGCAGCCCGGAAGTTGAGACTTGAGCAAAGAGATGAAGAAACCAAACCACGCGGGCAGCGGCCAGATCCGAATTATCGGCGGGCAATGGCGGGGCCGTAAACTCCCGGTGCCGGAGAGCCCGGGTCTGCGCCCGACCACCGACCGGGTGCGCGAAACGCTATTTAACTGGCTGGCGCCGTCGATCGTTGACGCGAACTGCCTCGACTGCTTCGCCGGCAGCGGCGCGCTGGGCCTTGAAGCCCTCTCCCGCTATGCGGCCAGCGCCACGCTGCTGGAAATGGAACGCGGCGTCGCGCAGCAGCTGCAAAAAAATCTGGCGACCCTCAAAGCCAGCAACGCTAAGGTGGTCAATACCAATACTTTAGCGTTTCTTGCTCAGGCGGGCACGCCGCATCACATCGTGTTTGTCGATCCCCCGTTTCGTAAAGGACTGCTTGAAGAGACGCTAAAGCTGCTGGAAAACAACGGCTGGCTTAGCGATGAAGCGCTTGTCTACATTGAGAGTGAAGTCGAAAACGGTTTACCGCCGGTGCCGATGAACTGGCACGTCTATCGTGAAAAAGTGGCCGGACAGGTCGCCTACCGTCTCTATCAACGTGAGGCCCAAGGAGAAAACCATGCTGATTAATTTTGGCCGCTTGCTGATGCTGTGCGTGTGGGCGTTTTTATTGCTGAACCTGTTTCAACCGTTCCCAAAACCGCTGAACATCTTCGTTAACGTAGCGCTGATCTTTATGATTCTGATGCACGGCCTGCAGCTGACGCTGCTCAAGGCGACGCAGACGAAAGAGATGCCGCCGCTGGGGCGCTTCGAGCAGATTCGTATTTTCATCTTCGGCGTGTTCGAACTGGTCGCCTGGCAGAAAAAGCTCAAGGCGACCCTGAAGAAGAAGTAATGCCAGGAAAAGGTTCAGGGGTCTGGCGTAAAGCCCATAAACCGCGAACCTTTATAGCTCAGGACGCCCTTATCGCCGACGCTTAGCGCATGATACTGCGGCGCCTGCAGACGAAAAACCACTTCCAGCCCGCCGCTTTCCGGCCTGAAGCTTGCTTCATAACGCATTTCGCTGCCGGCAGGCGTCACCGTCTGCTGGCGCGAACGGCGATCGTTAATCACCTTCTCCCGCTTATTGCTCACCACCACCCGTTTTTGCAACAGCGGCGCGGCATCGTTATCCATTTTTTCCCGACGCTGCTGCACATAGCGATACGACGCGGCAACCGCAATGATGGCAACGGCAACCATAAAAAACAGCGGAACTTTACTCATTCACCTTGCCCCCAGGAATTATCAGGAATAAGCATACTGTGGCTTGATTATCATTGTCATCTTCCTCTGCAAACCACTACACTGAGATTCAGTACTGTAAGTACAATCACTTACGTAATGATAACAGATACAGGGACTTACTATGCTTTGGTCATTTATTGCTGTCTGTTTCTCCGCATGGCTTTACGTCGATGCGTCCTATCGTGGGCCTGCCTGGCGTCGCTGGGTGTTTAAACCCGTCACGCTGATCCTGCTTCTGTTACTGGCCTGGCAAGCGCCGATGTTTAACGCCATCAGCTATCTGGTGCTGGCCGGGCTTTGCGCCTCGCTGGTCGGCGATGCGCTGACCCTGCTGCCGCGGCAGCGGGTAATGTACGCCGTGGGGGCGTTCTTTCTCTCGCATCTGCTCTACACCATCTGGTTTGCCAGCCAGCTGACGCTATCTTTCTTCTGGCCGCTGCCGCTGGTGCTGCTGATCCTCGGCGCGCTGCTGCTGGCGATTATCTGGACGCGTCTGGAAGAGATGCGGATGCCGGTGTTTACCTTTATCGCGATGACGCTGGTGATGGTCTGGCTGGCCGGGGAGCTGTGGTTCGCCCGCCCGACGGATACCGCCCTGTCCGGCTTCGCTGGCGCGGCATTCCT
Organism: Klebsiella sp. Q11; assembly: GCF_964241505.1. Taxonomy (NCBI): domain Bacteria; kingdom Pseudomonadati; phylum Pseudomonadota; class Gammaproteobacteria; order Enterobacterales; family Enterobacteriaceae; genus Klebsiella; species Klebsiella sp. Q11. The sequence continues at coordinate 392,101 of NZ_CAXSXW010000002.1, read as the reverse complement.
GCTGCTCGGCAACGCGGTCTGGCTCATCAGCCATTATCGCCGCCGCTTCCGCGCTGACAACGCCATCTCCTCGGCATTTTACTTCGCCGGGCACTTCCTGATCGTCCGCGCGCTCTATTTGTAATTAAGCGCTTGACTCTGGAGTCGACTCCAGAGTGTATCCTGCGGGTAATGAGAAAATTATCATTACCCGGAGGGTCCTATGTCGGCTCCAGAATCGCAGGATAAAAAAGTCCCACACTTCTCATCGTTAAAATTTACCCCTGCCGCGCAGCCTGCGGAAAGCTGCTGCGCGGACCACGCCTGCAGCAGCGAAACCGCCGCTGAAAACGATGCGCTGAGTCACGCGCGCTTTAGCTGGCTGGTAGAAGGCATGGACTGCGCGGCCTGCGCCCGCAAGGTCGAAACCGCCGTTCGCCAGGTGCCGGGGGTCAGCCAGGTGCAGGTACTGTTCGCCACCGAAAAGCTGCTGGTCAACGCCGAGGGCAATGTCCGCCCGCAGATCGAAAGCGCCGTGCGCGCCGCGGGCTATCAGCTGCGTGATGAAAACGCGCCACGGGCAGAGGAGCCCACCTCGTGGCTGCGCGAGAATCTGCCGCTCCTCACCCTCGTCGCCATGATGGCGCTCAGCTGGGGGCTGGAGCAGTTCAGCCCGCCTCTGGGCGAAATTGCCTTCATCGCAACCACGCTGGTCGGCCTGTGGCCGGTCGCCCGGCAAGCAATACGCCTGATCAAAAGCGGAAGCTGGTTCGCCATTGAAACCCTGATGAGCGTCGCAGCCATCGGCGCGCTGTTTATCGGCGCCACCGCCGAAGCGGCGATGGTCCTGCTGCTGTTCTTAATCGGCGAACGTCTTGAGGGCTGGGCCGCCAGCCGCGCGCGGCAAGGCGTCAGCGCCTTGATGGCGCTGAAACCCGACACGGCAATCCGCGTGCGCGACGGCGTGCGTGAAACCGTAGCCCAGCGCGACCTGCGTCCCGGCGACGTGATTGAAGTCGCCGCCGGAGGCCGCCTGCCCGCCGATGGCCAGCTGCTCTCGCCCTTCGCCAGCTTCGATGAGAGCGCGCTAACCGGTGAATCCGTACCGGTGGAGCGTAACGCCGGGGAACGCGTGGCGGCCGGCGCGACCAGCGTCGATCGTCTGGTACAGCTGACGGTGATCTCCGAACCGGGCGACAGCGCTATCGATCGCATCCTTAAGCTGATTGAAGAAGCGGAAGAGCGCCGCGCGCCGATTGAGCGCTTTATCGATCGCTTTAGCCGCATCTATACTCCGGCGATTATGGTCGTCGCGCTGCTGGTGGCCATTGTTCCGCCGCTACTGTTTGCGGGCGCATGGCTGCCGTGGATCTATAAAGGTTTAACGCTGCTGCTGATTGGCTGTCCGTGCGCGCTGGTGATCTCAACCCCGGCGGCGATTACCTCCGGGCTGGCGGTGGCGGCGCGTCGCGGCGCGCTGATTAAAGGCGGCGCGGCGCTGGAGCAGCTGGGCCGCGTGCGCCAGGTGGCGTTTGATAAAACCGGCACCCTGACCATCGGCCAGCCGCGCGTCACCGCGGTGATGACGACCGCAGACATCGGCGAAAACGATCTGCTGGCGCTGGCGGCCGCCGTGGAGCAAGGCTCCAGCCACCCGTTAGCCCAGGCCGTCGTACGTGAGGCGGAGCAGCGGCAGCTGGTCATTCCGCCGGCAAGCGGCCAGCGCGCGCTGGCCGGATCCGGCATTGAGGCGCAGGTTGAAGGACGTCAGGTGCTGATTTGCGCCGCGGGTAAAAACCGCGATCCACAGTACGATGAACCTATTCAGCAGCTGGAGAGCGCGGGGCAAACCGTGGTGCTGGTGATGCGCGATGAGGCGCTGCTGGGGATTGTGGCGCTGCGCGATACGCTACGCGATGATGCTCGCCAGGCGGTGGATGAACTCCATCAGTTAGGCGTTCAGGGAATCATACTGACCGGCGACAATCCGCGCGCGGCGGCGGCTATCGCCAGCGAACTGGGGCTGGCGTTCCGCGCCGGGCTGCTGCCTGCGGATAAAGTGCAGGCGGTGATGGCGCTTAATGCCCAGTCGCCGCTGGCCATGGTCGGCGACGGGATCAACGACGCGCCGGCGATGAAAGCGGCGACCATTGGCATCGCGATGGGCAGCGGCACCGACGTCGCTCTGGAGACCGCCGATGCGGCATTGACCCACAACCGCCTCACCGGACTGGCGCAGATGATTTCGCTGGCGCGCGCCACTCACGCCAATATCCGGCAGAATATCGCTATCGCGCTGGGTCTGAAGGGGATTTTCCTCATCACCACCCTGCTCGGCCTCACCGGCCTGTGGCTGGCGGTCCTGGCGGATACCGGGGCGACGGTGCTCGTCACCGCTAACGCGCTGCGGCTGCTACGTAAGAAGTAGGGACAATACCCGGGGGCGGCGCTTGACGCGCCTTGCCCGGGATACGGATTAGTGGGTCTGGTTTTTTGTAGCCTGGATCAGTGGCTTTTACGGATCAGATAGCGGTACGGCAGCGCCTCGGTTTCCTGCGCCAGCAGCTCATGCTCCATAAAGCGGCAGAAACCGGGAATATCGCGGGTCGTCGCCGGATCGTCGGCCACGATTAGCAGCGTCTCGCCCACCGGCATCGTACGCACGGTCTTGCGCACCATCATCACCGGTTCCGGGCAACGAAGCCCCTGCGCATCAAGCGTATGGTCAGGGCTGGAGAAAAGTTCGCTCATTTTCATCTCACATTAACAAAACGGCCCTAGTTTACCCCCAGTTCGCCAGTACGCAAGCCAGGTTAACGTTTGCGCGAAAAACAACCATTGCAATACGCTCGCAACGCAGTATCATGCAGCCGTTTTTATTGGGTTCCCTCACCCCAACCACTAAAAAGGTCACAATATGAGTCCGTTTACTACCGTACAGCGTAAAAAAGCGCTGATCTGGCTATCGCTTTTCCATCTGCTGGTCATCACTTCCAGTAACTATCTGGTGCAGCTGCCGATCTCCATTTTTGGTTTTCATACCACCTGGGGCGCGTTCAGCTTTCCGTTTATTTTCCTCGCCACCGACCTGACGGTGCGGATTTTCGGCGCTCCGCTGGCGCGACGCATTATCCTCGCGGTCATGATCCCGGCGCTGGTTATCTCCTACGGGGTTTCCGCGCTGTTCTATATGGGCGAGTGGCAGGGGTTTGCCGCATTAACCAGCTTTAACCTGTTTGTCGCCCGTATCGCCGCCGCCAGCTTTATGGCCTACGCGCTGGGGCAAATTCTCGACGTCCACGTCTTTAACCGCCTGCGTCAAAACCGCCGCTGGTGGCTGGCGCCCACGGCATCCACCCTTTTTGGTAACGTCAGCGATACGCTGGCCTTCTTCTTTATCGCCTTCTGGCGCAGCCCGGACCCGTTTATGGCGGCGCACTGGGGCGAAATCGCCATCGTCGACTACTGCTTCAAAGTGCTGATTAGCATCGTATTCTTCCTGCCGATGTACGGCATGTTGTTGAATATGCTGCTGAAAAAACTGGCAGATAAATCTGATTTATCCGCATTGCAGCCAGGTTAAGAGTACTCGCGAAACGATGTGATAAGATAAGCGAATGAGCCGTTAATGGCCGTTTATCGAAAGGAAGATGTCAATGCGCAATTTGGTTAAATATGTCGGTATTGGCCTGCTGGTTATGGGGCTTGCTGCCTGTGATAACAGCGATACAAAAACGCCGACTGCCGGGGCTGCTGCGGAAAGCAACGCCAGCGGGCAACCTATTAGTCTGCTGGATGGCAAACTGAGCTTCTCCCTGCCAGCCGGTATGACCGACCAGAGCGGCAAGCTGGGCACCCAGGCCAACAATATGCACGTCTATTCTGATGCCACCGGCCAGAAAGCGGTGATCGTGATTGTGGGTGACAATACCAACGAGGAGCTGGCGGTGATGAGCCAGCGTCTGGAAGAGCAGCAGCGCAGCCGCGACCCGCAGCTGCAGGTCGTGAGCAATAAATCCATTGAGATCAAAGGCCACACGCTGCAACAGCTGGACAGCATCATCTCCGCTAAGGGTCAGACCGCCTGGTCTTCCGTCCTTCTCGGCAAGGTTGATGACAAACTGCTGACGCTGCAAATCACATTGCCAGCGGATAACCAGCAGCAGGCGCAGACCGAAGCGGAAAACATTATCAACACCCTCGTCATCCAGTAACTACTGGCCTGACGCCGCGGCCTCCGGTTCACCGACCGGGGGCCGTTTTTTTAACCGCCATCCCAGCAGCAGCGCCACCGCAACCAGCCCCGCCGTCGCCAGATAGATCGATGAAATGCCCGCCCACGCCATCAGCAGCCCGGCAAGCGGACCGGTGATCCCCAGCGAGAGATCCATAAATACCGTGTAGGTTGCCAGCGCCGACCCCTGGTTCTGCTGCGGTACGGCCTTCACCGCCACCACGCCAAGTGCCGGGAACACCAGCGAAAAACCGGCTCCGGCAAAGAAAGTGCCGATTTTCGCCATCAGCGGCGTCTCCGCCAGGCCCACTAACAGCAGCCCAATAATCTCGACGACAAAACAGATCATCGCCACGTTCAGCCCGCCGAGGCGGTTAATTCCGTTGGGGAACAGCAGCCGGGTGCCGACAAAGGCGCAGCTAAACAGCGTCAGGGCGAAGGCCGCGCCGTCCCAGCCTTTAGCATCATAAAACAGAGTGATAAAGGTGGCGATAACGCCAAAACCCGCCGAAGCCAGGGCCAGCGCCATTCCGTAGAGCCAGACGCGCCCCAGCACCGCGCGAAACGACATCGCTTTACCCTTGCCCGCTTTGACCGCCGCCCGCGGCAACGCGCACAGCACGGCCACCAGCGCGACCGCCATAATGGTCAACGCCAGCCCGTGCAGGCCAATCAGCGAGTAACAGAGCACGCCGAGCGGCGCGCCCATCGCCATCGCTCCGTAGGTGACAATGCCGTTCCAGGAGATAACCCGCCCGATATGCAGCGAACCGACTACCCCGACGCCCCACAGCGTGGAGCCGGTTCCCGCGAAGCTCTGCCCGATGCCGAGGATAATCCGGCCAAGGCACAGCAGCGCCAGGCTAACCACGGGCAAGCCGCCGAAGAGCGCCGCCAGCAGATAGCCGAGTCCGCTAAGAAAGCAGCCGCACAGGCCGAAAATGACGATCTTTTTTGGCCCCAGCAGATCGGCATAGCGCCCGGCGTGAGGGCGGCTGAGCAGCGTAGCGAAGTACTGGAGGCTAATCACCAGCCCGGCCCAAAAGGCGCTAAACCCCATCACATCATGAACGTAGCCGGGCAATACCGCCAGCGGCAGGCCAATGGTCAGGTAGCTGGCAAAGTTAAAAATCACGACAGAGACAATCCGCAGATTGAGGCGCAATCCATTAAGCGCCGGTTCGGCGACGGTTTCGGGCATCGGGTTCCACCAGATTTTTACAACTGTGTTTCATTTCTACCACGCCGCACGTTATAAATCAGCAGCCAGATTAGGATTCCTGGCAGCAAGCCAGCCGCTACACTTAATGAAAATCATAGAAAGGAAGAGTGAATGACAACCCCTCAGCCCGATAAAACGGGCATGCATATTCTGCTCAAACTGGCGTCACTGGTGGTTATCCTCGCCGGTATTCACGCCGCGGCAGATATCATCGTGCAACTATTACTGGCGCTGTTCTTCGCCATTGTCCTCAACCCTCTGGTCACCTGGTTTATTCGCCGCGGCGTGCGTCGCCCGGTCGCCATTACTATCGTAGTGGTGGTGATGCTGATCGTGCTCACCGCGTTAATTGGCGTACTGGCCGCGTCGGTTAACGAATTTGTCGCCATGATGCCAAAATATAATAAAGAGCTGACAGCAAAAGTCCTGCGGCTGCAGGAGGCGCTGCCCTTTTTGCATATTCATATGTCCCCGGAGCGTATGCTGCAACGCATAGATTCCGACAAGCTGATGACGTTCACGACCACCCTGATGACCGGGCTGTCCGGCGCCATGGCCAGCGTCGTTCTGCTGGTTATGACGGTGGTATTTATGCTTTTTGAAGTCCGGCATGTGCCCTATAAACTCCGTTTTGCCCTCAACAACCCGCAAATCCACATCGCCGGTCTTCATCGGGCGTTAAAAGGCGTTTCGCATTATCTGGCGCTGAAAACGCTGCTTAGCCTGTGGACCGGGGTGATTATCTGGTTAGGGCTGATGCTAATGGGGGTACAGTTTGCGCTGATGTGGGGCGTGCTGGCTTTTCTGCTGAACTATGTGCCTAACATTGGCTCGGTGATTTCCGCCGTCCCGCCGATGATCCAGGCGTTACTTTTTAACGGATATTATGAATGCCTGCTGGTCGGCGCACTCTTTTTAGTCGTGCACATGATTATCGGCAATATTCTCGAACCCCGCATGATGGGCCACCGGCTGGGCATGTCTACGCTGGTGGTTTTCCTCTCGTTGCTGGTCTGGGGATGGCTGCTTGGACCGGTGGGAATGCTGCTGTCGGTACCGTTAACCAGCGTGTGTAAAATATGGATGGAGACCACCAGGGGCGGCAGTAAGTTAGCCATCCTGCTCGGGCCCGGGCGCCCCAAAAGCAGGCTACCGGGCTAGCCCTGCCGCTTCACCGGCCAGAAGATCGTCAGCACCCCGGCGACAATCAGCAGCACGCCCAGCAGCGATTGCCAGTGGAAAGGTTCATGCCAGCCGGGGAGCCAGATGGCGGCGGCCCATACCAGGATGTAGCTCAGGCTCAGCAGCGCGTAGGCTTTCGCCAGCGGCAGTTGATGCAGAGCGAAGTACCAGCAGACCATCGACAGCAGGTAACCCATAAGCCCGAACGCCAGGCCAAACGTGCCCGCCCGCAGATGCAGCAGATGGTTGAGGAAGGTAAATATCTCCGTCAGCGGCGGGAGCTCGACCATCGCGCTGCGCAGCAGCAGCTGCGCGCCGCTCGCCAGGCCGACGCTGAATAACGCCCAGATTAAGCCCATCAGATACGGCTCCCGAGAATAACGATCCCAACGACGATGAGTCCCACGCCAAACCAGTGGCGACGCGCGACCGGCTCGCGCCAGATCCCCCACGCCGCCAGCGTCACCCAGACGAAGTTCAGGCTCAGCATGGGATAGGCGATGCTGACCGGGATCGACTGCAGCACGCTAAGCCACAGCAGCATGCTGCAGCCGAGAGAGAGCAGCGCGAGCCCCAGCCAGCCAAGGATATGGTACCCGCGCCGCCCGGATTTGGACGGGCGGGTCGCCTGTTTCTGGCACAGCTGTCCGGCGCAGCTCAGCAGGCTGGCGAAAACCAGACAGATCCAGACGCTCATTGCGGCAGATACTGGATATACACCACGCGCCCAAGCTCGTAGGAGCTATCCGGTTTCGGTAGCGCTAAATCAGCCATACTTTCTCCTTTATCCATCAGCAGAACCAGCGAGACGGGGCCCTGTTGGCGGTGCGTCGCTAGCCAGTCAGCAAAATGGGCTTGATCGACAAACTGGTGCTGCGCGTCCGGCCAGGAGAGACCGTACTTCAGCTCGCCCTGCTTGTCGAACAGAATGATATCGCTGCGCTTGAGCTCCCACGACAGCCCGCCGGCGATACCGACGTTATTGGTCAACACGTAACGGCTCGGGGTCAGCGATTCGCTGACGATATCCACCAGGAACTGCGGCTGCTTGCTGTCGATCACCCGATCCGGGATAGCGAAGCCCACCAGCAGCGCCAGCCCGAGCGGGCAGCAGGCGGCGAGGGTCCAGCGGCGGCCGTTGTCCTTCATCGCCAGCCAGCCCATCAGCGCCCAGCAGCCAAATATCAGCGCCGCCAGCAGGCACTTATAGAGCTCAATATGGCTCCATACCGGCTTGTGCATAAAGCCCCACGGCGAAACCACCAGCACGGCGACCAGGCCAATCAGGCCAAAGGCCAGGTTGATCGCGCCGTTAATTTTCAGCGCCTTCGCCCCCGCCTTCGCCGCGTCCAGCGCGTAGCGCGCCATCAGAATCGACAGGGGAGCAAAACAGGGCAGGATATAGGTTGGGAGTTTACCCTTAGCAATGCTGAAGAACAGGAACGGCATCGCCACCCATCCGAGCAAATAGAGCGCACCGCGCGACTCATCGCGTTCGGTCCAGCCGCGCTTGAGCGCACCCGGCAGCAGAGCCAGCCACGGCAGGCTGCCGGCAATCAGGAACGGAATGTAGTACCAGAACGGCGCTTTATGCTGGGCATCTTTTTCCGCGAAACGCTGGATATGCTCCACCCAGAAGAAGTAGCGCCAGAAGTCCGGCTCGCGTTTGGCGATGGCAAGACCCCACGGCAGCACCACCAGCGCGCAGACGCCCACCGCCAGCCAGCCGTAAGTCAACACTTCGCGCCAGCGCTTACGCGCAATCACCCACGGCAGTACCCCGACAACCGGCACCGCCAGCGCGAGGAAGCCTTTGGTCATCACCCCCATCCCGCAGGCCACGCCGAGTAAAACATAGCCGAGAATTTTGCCGCCGTGGCTTTGGGCCTGCGCCGCGCCCCAGAAGCTGCACATCGCCAGCGCCATCCACATGGTGATCATCGGGTCGAGCACCGCGTAGGTGCCTATACCGTAGACCAGCAGCGCGGTCAGGAAGATCGCCGGAGACAGGATCGCGACGCGTTTATCGCGGAAAAGACGCCATGCCAGCCAGGCGACCAGCAGAGCGGTGACGGTAATGGAAAACACCACCCCAAAGCGGACGGCAAAATTATTGTGGCCGAATAGCCACTGGCCGATGCTGTTGATCCAGTAGCCGGCAATGGGCTTTTCAAAGTAGCGCAGCCCGAGGAAATGCGGCACCACCCAGTCGCCGGTCGCCAGCATTTCGCGGCTGATCTCCGCGTAGCGGGTTTCATCAGGCTGCCAGAGCAGGCGGAAGTTGAGCGGCAGTAAATAGTAGAGGACAAAAAGGGCGACCAGAGAGGCGCCGTAGCGAATGCTTTTCATCAAACACCCGAATTGAGTAATTGTTCACGTCCAAGCCAGCCTTCCCGGCCGGCCAGTTCACCACGAACCACTTTACCTCGCGGCAGCACGCTAAAATCGGCGGGCAGCAGCTGGCTTAGCGGGCAAAACCGGATCTCTTCCTGTGCGGCCATGGTCAGCAGTTCATCAAACTGCTCCGCGAAGGCGATGCCTTCCACTTCGGCATGGATGGTATAGACCGGCGTCCCCGCGTCGCGATGGATGCAGTCCAGCAGATAGCGGTTGAAGCCCGCACTATCCACCGCGTTGCCCACCACTTCATCCCAGGTCGGTAAGGTTACCGGGATCTGCACGGTTCCCGGCGCGCCGTTCCCCAGCTGCGGCAGAAAAGGCCCGGTCCCCCGGCAGTCGCTGTTATAGAGGAAATCGAAAGCCTCTTTGGCTTTGATCACCCGCTGATCGGCACGCCAGCCGGCAACGGCGGAACAGGTTACCGGGCGACCGATAATCCGCTCCAGCTCCAGCAGCCCGCGTTCAACCTCCAGCGTCAGCCTTTCCTGCGGCCAGACGCCGCTCCACGCCTGCCAGCTATAGTGATCCCAGGCGTGCAGGCCGACTTCATGCTCCTGCGCGGCGGCGCGGATAACGTCCTCATTCCCGGCGCCGATCCTGCGCCCTGGCCAGGCGGTACCGGCCAGCAGGATATCCCAGCCGTACAGCGACGCGGCCTTTGAGCGCAGCATCTTCCACAGAAACTTCGGTTTTATCAGGCGCCAGATATGGCGCCCCATGTTGTCCGGCCCGACGCTGAAAAAGAAGCTTGCCTGAATCCCGTGCTGGCTCAGCAGAGCCAGCAGCCGCGGGACCCCGTCCCGCGTGCCGCGAAAGGTATCGACATCTATGCGTAAGCCGACCTGTTTCATGATTTTCCGCTGTCCGTCAGCTCAACCGTGCGCAGGAAGAAGTCCAGGGTGTGTTCCACGGTCTCTTCCATTTCCACCGTTGGCACCCAGTTCAGGCAGCGCTTCGCGTTGCGAATGCTCGGCTTACGATGTTCGACGTCCTGGTAGCCTTTACCGTAGTAATCGCTGCTTTCCACTTCGCGGAACCCGGCAAAAGGCGGGAAGCGGTCGCGCAGCGGATGGCGTTCAAAGCAGGCCAGCAGCATTTCCGCCAGCTCTTTGATGCTCGCTTCGTTATCCGGGTTGCCGATGTTGATGATCTGCCCGTCGCAGCGGCCATCTTTGTTCTCAATGATGCGGAACAGCGCTTCGATACCGTCGCTGATATCGGTAAAACAGCGCTTCTGCTTACCGCCCTCAATCAGCTTGATCGGCGAACCTTCAACCAGGTTAAGGATCAGCTGGGTGATGGCGCGAGAGCTACCGATGCGCGCGGCGTTGAGGTTATCGAGGCGCGGCCCCATCCAGTTAAACGGACGGAACAGGGTAAACTTCAGGCCGTTCTTATCGCCGTAGGCCCAGATCACGCGGTCCAGCAGCTGCTTGGAGACCGAGTAGATCCAGCGCTGTTTGTTAATCGGCCCGACCACCAGATTGGAGGTATCTTCATCGAAGTTATTGTCGGTGCACATGCCGTACACTTCCGAGGTCGACGGGAAGATGATGCGCTTATCGTATTTCACGCAGTCGCGGATAATCTTCAGGTTCTCTTCAAAATCCAGCTCAAACACGCGCAGCGGGTTGCGGGTATATTCGATTGGCGTGGCAATCGCCACCAGCGGCAGGACCACGTCGCACTTCTTAATGTGGTATTCGATCCACTCGGAGTGGATGCTGATATCGCCTTCAACGAAGTGGAAGCGCGGGTTGTCGAGGAAGCGGCTGATAGCGTCGGAGCCAATGTCCAGGCCGTAAATCTCGTAGTTGTCGTCCTGCAGCAGACGCTCGGTCAGGTGGTTGCCGATAAAGCCGTTCACCCCAAGGATCAGCACGCGGGTACGGCGCTTAATCGCCACCACCGGTTTGCTGCTCAGCACCGCGCCGGCAACCAGGCCAAGCGCCTGCGCCAGCTGCGTACCCTGCATATAAACGCCGCGCTCGGTCTGCCCGGTAACGATTTCTAACGCCCCTTCCTGGCAGGCGACCACCAGCGGCGCAACGGAGATCACCGTCCCCGCTTTGGCGGCGGCCAGATCGTGGCGCACGCGGGATTTCCAGACGATAAACTTGTTCGCGCCGGCGTAGCCGAACGCGCCCGGCCACGGATCGGAGACCGCACGGACGAGGTTGTGCAGCGTCTGGGCCGAGCATTCCCAGTCGAGGCGACCGTCTTCCGGCGTACGGCGACCGACGTAAGTCGCCTGGCTTTCATCCTGGGCGCGCTCTTCGGTTTTGCCGTCGCGGATGGCGGGCAGCGCCTGAGCCAAAAGTTCCGACGCCGCGGAACAGAGCTTACGGTGCAGCGCCAGCGCCGCGTCATCCGCGCCGATCGCGACGCTTTTCTGCGCCACGATATTGCCGGCATCGGCGCGGTTAACCATACGGTGCAGCGTCACGCCGGTTTCGCTTTCGCCGTTCACCAGCACCCAGTTCAGCGGCGCGCGGCCGCGGTATTTTGGCAGCAGTGAACCATGCAGGTTAAAAGCCCCCTGCGGCGCAATATTCAAAATGTCATCGCACAGCAGGTTGCGGTAGTAGAACGAGAACAGCACGTCCGGTTTAATCTCACGGATACGTTCGATCCACAGCGGATGATTCACATCTTCCGGCGCCCATACCGGGATGCCTTGCTCAGCGGCAATACGCGCCACGGAGCCAAAAAAATGGTTTTCGCCAGGGTTATCCGGATGGGTAAAAATAGCGGCGATGTCATAACCGGCATCCAGCAGAGACTGAATACCTGCACAACCCATATCGTGATAAGCGAAGACTACGGCTTTCATGAACGATCTTCCTCTTGAGATGCCGTTTCCGGCTGGCGAACAACACGTTGAATAAAGTAGCGGGGGCGGGCGCGGACATCGTTATAGATGCGGCCGATATACTCCCCGAGCAGGCCCATCCCGACGAACTGGGCGCCGATAAACATAAACAGCACCGCGAACAGCATGAACACCCCTTCCGCCGCCCACTGGGGACCAAACACCAGACGCAGCACCACCAGCATCAGGCCGAAGGCGAAGCCCAGCAGAGCGATGACGCTGCCGAACAGGCTCAGCAGGCGCAGCGGCGTGGTGGTCAGGCAGGTCACCAGGTCGTACATCAGGTTAATCAGGCGCATAAAGCTGTATTTGGAATCGCCGAATTCGCGCTCGGCGTGCATCACCGGGATCTCAACCGCCCGGCGGGCAAAAGTATTCGCCAGAATCGGGATAAACGTACTGCGCTCATGGCAGTTGAGCATCGCGTCGATGATATGGCGGCGATAGGCGCGCAGCATGCAGCCATAGTCGCCCATCGCTTTACCGGTGGTGCGCTGGATCAGGCGGTTGATCATCTTCGAGGCGCTTTTACGGAAGAAGGTGTCCTGGCGGTTCTGGCGCACGGTACCGACCACGTCGTAGCCCTCGTCGGCCTTCTCGACCAGGCGCGGGATCTCTTCCGGCGGATTTTGCAGGTCGGCATCAAGGGTAATGATCAGGTCGCCGGTAACGTGGCTGAAGCCCGCCATAATCGCCGAGTGCTGGCCATAGTTGCGGTTCAACAGGACCGCCACCACGTGGCTGCCTTCGGCCTCGGCGGCTTCGGTGAGCATTCGCGCCGAGTCATCGCTGCTGCCGTCGTCGACCAGCAGAATTTCATATTGCCGTCCGAGCGTCGCGCAGGCGGTGTCGGTGCGGCGGATAAGCTCCGGCAGGCTCTCCTGTTCGTTATACACAGGAATAACGACCGAGACCTTTTTCACGGGAGGATAGCTAAACATATCAACGTCCTGACAGCTGGTGCAGTGCGGAAATGACCCGAGTGACATCGTCATCGGTCATATCCGGGAACAACGGAATGGAACAAATGCGCGCGCTGTTCCATTCCGTATGCGGTAATGAAACTTCAGGGAAACGCTCGCGGTAATACTTTTGCGTATGGGCCGCGCGGAAGTGCAGGCCGGTGCCAATGCCCATGGCTTTCAGTCTTTCCATCAGCGCATCGCGGCTGATGCCGCAGGCGGCTTCGTCAACGCGGATAATAAACAGGTGCCAGGCGTGCTGATGCTCCCACGACGGCGCCACCAGCGGCCTGAAGGGCGTATCCGCCAGCTCGCGCAGATAGCGTTGCGCAATGGCGGCGCGGCGCTGATTGGCGTGGGCGAGCTTATCCAGCTGCACCAGCGCCAGCGCGGCGTTGATATCCGCGAGATTGTATTTAAAGCCCGGCGAAATCACCTCCGCCTGCGGGGCGCGGCCCAGGGTCTGGCGGTCATAAGCGTCAACGCCGAGGCCGTGGAACTTCAGGCTGCGAATGCGCGCGGCCAGTTCGTCATCGTCGGTCACCACCAGCCCGCCTTCGGCGCAGGTCATATTCTTGATCGCATGGAATGAGAAAATGGCGGTACCGCGCCACCCGACGTGGCGGCCTTTGTAGTACGTCCCCGCCGCGTGGGCGGCATCTTCAATCACCGGAATAGCGTGACGCTCGCCAATCGCGCGAATGGCGTCAATATCCGCCGGTGCGCCAGCATAGTGCACAGGGATGATTGCTTTGGTTCGCGGGGTGATTGCCGCTTCAACCGCTTCGGGGGTAATCATCAGGTTATCGGGATCGACATCGATCATCACCGGGGTCGCGCCGAGCAGGCAGATCATGTTCAGCGTGGAGACCCAGGTCTGGGAAGGGGTGATCACTTCATCGCCCGCACCGATACCCAACCCCATCAGCGTGACGTGCATGCCGCCGGTCGCCGAACTGACGGCGATGGCGTGACGGTTGCCGGTTAACGTGCAGAACGCCTCTTCCAGCGCCTGATTTTTCGGTCCAGTGGTGATCCAGCCCGATTGCAAAACTTCACGCAGCGCAGCCAGCTCTGCGTCGCCCATCGACGGGCGCGAAAACGGCAAAAAATCGCTCATCATGTTCCTGTTCTGTGAATGACCCGCGAAAAAACGGGTCGATAAGAAATATCCTGCACCTGCAGACCTAAACAAAATGAAAATGAAAGCGAAATCAGCCCGATGGCGCATTTCATTATTTTGTATTCAGATGTTATTAAATTTAGTCAGATTTGCTTAGGATAATATTAAGAAATTAATATTAATTAGATATGCATGATGATTTTGTTAAAAATCATTGAGATAGAGTGGAATTTATCGCAGAAAAAGGTGCTATGGCGTTCCCGCTGGACGGAGAAATAGCGGGAACGCATTGGTGAAAAGTAAACGGATGCTCAACCAGATTCTCATAAACAGTCTTTAAACATGGTTCAGCAAATATAAAAAATCCAGTCGAATCACGAAACTATTTCAAAATAATTACAGGTTGGCAGGAAAGTTGTCAGGTAATTCGTTAGCCGGGCAATTAATCACTTCGTCATTATCCGCGCCGCAATCACGCACAAAAGTGATGGTGGCAAACTCATCAATCACTTCTGTCGGATAAGCCGGACCGGCTTCACGATAAGAGACCATCAGCGGAATATGATCGTTCTGGAAGCAGACGGTTTTCTCCGGGTTATTCATTACCCAGCGCGGGAAAAAGATGGTGCCGTGAAACAGTTTGTCGCCGAGGTTAACGATCAGGCTCACGTCGGTACCGGTCGGTTCGGTCCAGGAAATTTTGTAGATGCTTTCGCCGACGCGAACGATGTAAGCCTGCTGATCTTTCACCCAACGATTCGCGACGATACCGCTGTGAATACGATAATCCAGGGTGGTGCCGTTTTTAACGTAAATTTCGTAGTTCCAGCCATTATCGTAGGTATAAACCAGATGTTTGCCGATAAAACCGCTCAGGTCATGTTTGTCGAATGTGCTCATAATCTGTTCTCCTCTGTTTGTTGAGAACAAGCATACTGCTTTAAAAAATGGATGAATAACGCTATGTTTGGATTAAACTCATTCACTTTTTAGATGGATTATGCACAAGACTACGCTGGAACAATGGGCGCTGCTGGAGAAAGTTGTCGAGCTGGGTAGCTTCGCGAAGGCGGCGGACGAGACCCACCGCAGCCAGTCGTCGGTGAGCTATAATCTCGCGCTGTTGCAGGAGCGGCTGGGCGTCACGCTGCTGACGCCATCGGGCCGTCGCGCGGTGCTGACCCCGGCAGGCGAGCTGCTGCTCGGCCAGGTTAAGCCGCTGCTGCAGGCCTTCTCTTATGTCGAAACCCATGCCGCCACCCTGCGAGACGGCGCCCGGACCCGGCTGGATCTGGTGGTCGACAGCATTTTCCCGCGCCAGCGGCTGTTCGCCATTCTGCGCCAGTTTCAACAGCGCTACCCGCAAACTCAGGTCAGGTTGACCGAAGTGCTGGAAAACGTTGAGGAAGAGCATCCGGCCCGCACCGAGGCGGACGTGATGGTGCTGACCCGCCGTCAGGATATTACCGGCCGCGGCGAATGGCTGATGAACATTGATTTTGTCGCCGTCGCCCATCGCGATCATCCACTCTCCGCGCTGACGGGGCCGCTGGACGACAGCGCGCTGGCCCCCTGGCCGCTGGTGCGCATCGCCGACCGCAGCAACGACCCGCAATCTTCCCGCGATGCATGGACGTTTTCCACTATTGATGCCGCCATCGATGCGGTGCTGTATCAGGTCGGGTTTGGCTGGCTGCCGGAAGAGCGCATTGGCCCACAGCTTCAACAAGGAGTGCTGAAGGCGCTGCCGCTGGGACACGGCGCGCGGCGGGCAACGCCGCTGCACCTGATCGTTAAGCGTGATTTAACACCTATTGATGAGCAGGTCGCCACGCTGCTGGATCTGTTCAGAGCGCCCTGATGGGCTTGTTTACCCGGCTGGCGCTGCGCTTAGCCGGGCTACAGATTCACTGCCGTCTGCGAGCCGGTAGCCCGGACAGATGCGCAGCATCGCCTCCGGGAAATGTGCCGAAGCTGATGCTTCCCGGCTTGCGCTGCGTTTAGCCGGGCTGCAGGCGGGTTCGTAAACTCATACAGCCAAAAGAGATATACCGTTTTCTTATACTTTCAGGCCCGATATTGATCCAGCTTACGCCGAAAGTATGATGAATCATTAAAATCGTCATACTTTCCTGTCGCTGAGAAAAAGCCTTGTCTATTATCCGCACCACCCTGCTGGCGCTATTCGCCTGCGCCCCGTTGCTGGCCTGCGCCGCGTCCAATGAAATCACCACCGCCTGGCCGGTCAACGTGGGGCCGCTCAACCCGCACCTCTATACGCCCAACCAGATGTACGCTCAGAGCATGGTCTATGAGCCGCTGGTAAAGTATCAGGCGGATGGCTCGGTAAAACCCTGGCTGGCAAAAAGCTGGACCCACTCGGCGGACGGCAAAGTCTGGACCTTCACCCTGCGCGATGACGTGACATTTTCCAACGGCGAAGCGTTTGACGCCCATGCCGCCGCGGAGAACTTCCGCGTGGTGCTCGATAACCGCCAGCGCCACGCCTGGCTGGAGCTGGTCAATCAGATCGTCGAGGTCAACGCGCTCGACAAAAACCAGCTGCAAATCACCCTGAAAAGCGCCTATTACCCGTTCTTACAGGAGCTGGCGCTGCCGCGCCCTTTCCGCTTTATCGCCCCGTCGCAGTTCAAAGACAATGAGACCCTGCACGGCATTAAAGCGCCGATTGGCACCGGTCCGTGGGTGCTGAAGGAATCAAAACTCAATCAGTACGACGTGCTGGTGCGTAACGAGCGCTACTGGGGCGAAAAGCCGCAGATTGAAAAAATTACCGTCAAGGTGATCCCGGACCCGACGACCCGCGCGGTGGCCTTTGAAACCGGCGATATTGACCTGCTCTACGGCAACGAAGGGCTGCTGCCGCTCGACACCTTCGACCGCTTCAGCCACAACCCGGCCTACCGTACCCAGCTTTCCCGCCCGATAGAGACGGTGATGCTGGCGCTGAACTCCGCCAAAGCCCCCACCAACGAACTAGCGGTGCGCGAAGCGCTGAACTTTTCGGTGAATAAAAAATCGCTGATTGATAACGCCCTGTACGGCACTCAGCAGGTGGCCGATACGCTGTTCGCCCCCACCGTGCCCTATGCCGATATTGGCCTGACGCCGCGCCGGTACGATCCGCAGCAGGCGAAGGCGCTGCTGGAAAACGCGGGCTGGGTCCTGCCTGCGGGTAAGGATATTCGCGAGAAAAACGGCCTGCCGCTGCGGGTTGAGCTGTCGTTTATCGGTATCGACGCGCTAAGCAAATCGATGGCGGAAATCATTCAGGCCGATATGCGCCAGGTTGGCGTGGACGTGTCGCTGGTTGGCGAGGAAGAGAGCAGTATTTATGCCCGCCAGCGCGATGGTCGCTTCGGCATGATTTTCAACCGTACCTGGGGCGCACCCTACGATCCGCACGCATTTATGAGTTCGATGCGCGTACCGTCGCACGCCGATTTTCAGGCGCAGCAGGGATTAGCCGACAAACCGATTATTGATAAAGAAATCGGCGAGGTGCTGAAAACCACAGATGAAACGCGGCGTCAGGCGCTGTACAAAGACCTGCTGACCCGACTGCACAACGATGCGGTCTATCTGCCCATCAGCTACGTCTCGATGATGGTGGTCGCCAGACCGGAGCTGGGGGCGATTCCCTACGCGCCGATCGCGTCTGAAATTCCGTTTGAACAGATTAAGCCGGTGAAACCCTGATGTTACGTTACGCGCTGCGGCGGGTCGCGCTGCTGATACCGATGATCTTCGCCGCCTCGGTGATTATCTTTTTAATGCTGCGCCTGGGTACCGGTGACCCGGCGCTGGACTATTTGCGCCTGTCAAACCTGCCGCCGACGCCGGAGATGGTGGCCTCAACCCGCGCGATGCTGGGGCTGGAGCGGCCGCTTATCGTCCAGTACGGCAGCTGGCTGTGGCAGGCGCTGCATCTGGATTTTGGCGTTTCGTTCGCCACCCAGCGTCCGGTGCTGGATGACATGCTGAGCTTTCTGCCCGCCACGCTGCAGCTGGCCGGCGCCGCGCTGGTGCTGATCCTCCTCACCTCCGTGCCGCTGGGCATCTGGGCGGCGCGGCACCGCGACCGCCTGCCGGATTTTATTGTGCGGATCATCGCTTTTCTCGGCGTGTCGATGCCCAACTTCTGGCTGGCTTTCCTGCTGGTGATGTTCTTTTCGGTTTATCTGCAATGGCTGCCGGCGATGGGCTATGGCGGCTGGCAGCACATCATTCTGCCGGCGGTGTCGATCGCCTTTATGTCGCTGGCGATCAACGCCCGCCTGCTGCGCGCCAGCATGCTGGAAGTCGCCGGGCAGCGTCACGTAACCTGGGCCAGACTGCGCGGCCTGAACGACAGGCAAACCGAGCGCCGCCATATTCTGCGCAACGCCTCGCTGCCGATGATTACCGCCGTGGGGATGCATATCGGCGAGCTGATTGGCGGCACGATGATTATCGAGAATATCTTTGCCTGGCCCGGCGTGGGCCGCTACGCCGTCTCGGCGATTTTTAATCGCGATTATCCGGTGATTCAGTGTTTCACCCTGATGATGGTGATCGTTTTTGTGGTCTGTAACCTGATGGTTGATCTGCTGAACGCCGCGCTGGACCCGCGCATTCGCCGCCATGAAGGAGCGCGCTCGTGAACTTTTTCCTCTCTTCACGCGGGTCCGTCCGCATTTCTTTGCTTATCATCGCCCTGCTGGCGGTCGTTGCGCTCACCAGCCAGTGGTGGCTGCCGTACGATCCGCAGGCGATCGATCTGCCTTCGCGCCTGCTGCCGCCCGGCAGCCAGCACTGGCTCGGTACCGATCATCTGGGGCGCGATATCTTCTCGCGTCTGCTGGCGGCGACCCGCGTATCGCTCGGCTCGGTGATGGCCTGCCTGCTGCTGGTGCTGGCGCTGGGACTCCTGGTCGGGGGCTGCGCCGGACTTATCGGCGGCCGCGTCGATCAGGCCACCATGCGCATCGCGGATCTGTTTATGACCTTCCCGACCTCAATCCTCTCTTTCTTTATGGTGGGGGTACTGGGAACCGGGCTGACCAACGTAATTATCGCCATCGCCCTGTCGCACTGGGCGTGGTATGCGCGGATGGTGCGCAGCCTGACAATCTCCCTGCGCCAGCGCGAATTTGTGCTCGCCGCGCGGCTTTCCGGCGCGGGACACGTGCGGGTATTCGTCGACCATCTGGCCGGCGCGGTCATTCCGTCGCTGCTGGTGCTGGCGACCCTGGATATCGGGCATATGATGCTGCACGTCGCCGGGATGTCGTTTCTCGGCCTCGGCGTCACCGCGCCAACCGCCGAGTGGGGGGTAATGATTAACGACGCCCGCCAGTATATCTGGACCCAGCCGCTGCAAATGTTCTGGCCGGGACTGGCGCTGTTTATCACCGTCATGGCCTTCAACATGGTGGGCGACGCGCTGCGCGATCGCCTGGATCCTCATCTGATCGCGGAGCACGCCCACTAATGCCGCAACAAATTACATTGCAAAACATTGTCTTACAGGCCGAGCGTCCGCTGGTGCACGGCGTATCATTGACGCTCAAACGCGGGCGCGTGCTGGCGCTGGTTGGCGGCAGCGGCAGCGGAAAATCGCTAACCTGCGCGGCGGCGCTGGGCATTTTGCCTCCCGGCGTACGGCAAACGGCGGGGATGATCCTCGCCGACGGCCAGCCGGTCTCCCCCGGCGAGCTGCGCGGCAGCAAAATCGCCACCATTATGCAGAACCCGCGCAGCGCCTTTAATCCGCTGCACACCATGGCGACCCACGCGCGGGAAACCTGCCGGGCATTGGATAAACCCGCAGACGACGCCACGCTTACGGCGGTACTGGAAGCCGTTGGGCTGGAGGAGGCGCAGCGCGTCCTGAAGCTTTATCCGTTCGAGATGAGCGGCGGCATGCTGCAGCGGATGATGATTGCCATGGCGCTGCTGTGCGAGGCGCCGTTTATCATTGCCGATGAACCCACCACTGACCTGGACGCCGTGGCCCAGGCGCGCATTCTCGATCTGCTGGCAGGTGTTATGCAAAACCGTGGGCCCGGGATGCTGCTGGTCACTCACGATATGGGCGTCGTGGCGCGGCTGGCGGACGATGTGGCGGTGATGGATAGCGGCTGCATTGTGGAACAGGGGGATGTCGAAAGCCTGTTCAACGCTCCGCAGCACAGCATCACCCGCAGCCTGGTGGCGGCGCATCT
The DNA here is from genome assembly GCF_964241505.1 of Klebsiella sp. Q11. Lineage (NCBI taxonomy): Bacteria > Pseudomonadati > Pseudomonadota > Gammaproteobacteria > Enterobacterales > Enterobacteriaceae > Klebsiella > Klebsiella sp. Q11. The sequence continues at coordinate 371,900 of NZ_CAXSXW010000002.1, read as the reverse complement.
CGCCCTCTACGGACTGGAGCTGGCCTGATGACATTACTGAGCGTATCCGCGATAACCCATCTATATACCGATTCAACGGTGCTAAAAGAGGTCTCTTTAGCGCTGAAAAGCGGTGAAACCGTTGCCCTGCTGGGACGCAGCGGCTGCGGGAAAAGCACCCTGGCGCGCCTGCTCGTTGGCCTGGAATCCCCCACTCAGGGCAGCGTCTGCTGGCGGGGAGAACCGCTCTCCCGGCTCAATCGCGCCAAGCAAAAGGCGTTCCGTCGGGATATTCAGATGGTGTTTCAGGACGCCATCAGCGCGGTGAATCCGCGTAAAACGGTACGCGAGATTTTGCGTGAACCCATGCGACATCTGCTGTCATTGACGAAAGCGGAACAGCTGGCCCGGGCAAGCGACATGCTCAGGGCGGTGGATCTCGATGATAGCGTGCTCGATAAGCGCCCCCCGCAGCTGAGCGGCGGACAGCTACAGCGCGTCTGCCTGGCGCGAGCGCTGTCGGTTGAGCCGCAGCTGCTGATCCTTGATGAGGCGGTGTCTAACCTCGACCTGGTGCTCCAGGCGGGCGTCATTGGTCTGCTCAAAAAGCTTCAGCGACAGTTTGGCACCGCCTGTCTGTTTATCACCCACGACTTACGTCTGGTGGAGCGTTTTTGCCAGCGGGTGATGGTGATGGATGAGGGGCAAATCGTTGAGACGCAGGTCGTGGGCGACAAATTAACGTTTTCTTCCCACGCCGGTCGCGTGTTACAAAATGCGGTACTTCCCGCCTTTCCCGTGCGCCGTAATAAGGTTTAAAACAGATGCAACGTATCACGATTACTCTTGATGACGATTTACTCGACACGCTGGATAGCCTGAGCCAGCGCCGCGGCTATCATAATCGCTCCGAAGCCATCCGCGATATTCTGCGCGGCGCGCTGGCCCAGGAAAGCGCTCAGGAGCACGGCACCCAGGGCTTCGCGGTACTCTCCTATGTTTATGAACATGAGAAGCGCGATTTAGCCAGCCGTTTAGTCTCCACCCAGCATCATCACCACGACCTCTCCGTCGCCACCCTCCACGTACATATCAACCATGACGACTGTCTGGAAATCGCCGTGCTGAAAGGCGATATGGGCGACGTTCAGCATTTTGCCGATGACGTTATCGCCCAGCGCGGCGTGCGCCACGGCCATTTGCAGTGTCTGCCAACGGAGAAGGAGTCACCCCACTCATAGCCGTGGGATGCGATAAATGACTCTTTAACGCGCGATCGGGACTAACGCCATTATGGCGACTCGTTGGCCCATGCGCCTCGTATCGGTTTTGCCAGCAGGGCAAGAACGGCAATCATGCTGATTTCAATCGAAAACGACCAGCAAATATGTCCGAGGGTTTCGCTCCACAGCTCGTAGCCATTCAGGTTCCACAGCCACCCGGTTTCCCCGTTTAAATAGGCGGGATGCCTGAAGCCCAGCGCGGGAATGAGGAAGCCGTGCATAACGAGAGTAATAATCAGACCATAGGCCGCGCCGTACCAAAGCCGGATTTTCGGCCAGTATGCGGAAATGAAGACATAGAGAAAGGCAAAAGCAAAGCTGAACAGCCAGTGGTAAAGCATGACGGCGCCGGGGATTGTCACCCCCTGATAAACGTAGTCCAGCGAGTGTGAATTAATGCCAAGCCAGCCGAGCCAGGCGTCGATATGCGCCGCCGGGGGCGATATCTCGCCCGCCACGCGGGGCGGCATATTAGATTCCGTTCCCGACTTCACCAGAGAGCTGATGAACCCTCCAATGAGCGTCGTCCAGATAATAACCTGAAGATTAATCCTGTTTTTCAACATAACAGCGTTCCTCTTAAATATCGCTTATACGATGGGTCACCTCAGTTTTTTCAACCAACAATCTCGCGGGAAATAGCATTTATAACGCATCCATCGCTAAGTATAGTTTGAAAAAATTTTGTTCACCCTAAGAGGGCAAAATCCCTGTATCGCCCTGATCGTAATAAACTTTCGTCTTTTCTCAACAATTAATAAACCACATGAATTATATGCTTGGTTAATCATCTCTCTTCGCTAATAATCACGCCTCATTTAACGATCTCGTTATGGCGAGGCTCCTGCATAAACATAAGTTACCGCCCTGTTGGTATCGAGAGAGACCACTCAGGGAAATACAGGCTTCCATCGAATCAAGGTGTTGCCAAGGTAACTTCTGACGGCGTTCATGCCGGGCAGATACGTTGTGCAGTGCTAAAACCAGGACGTAGGGATCTGCCTGTGCTCATCCTGTCTTGTTCGCCCCTATGAGTGATTTTTTATAGGGAATTACACCATGTCTTCCATTCAACTGTGCGCCGCACATCAGGCTACCGCAGCGTTCGACGGCGACGCGATCGCCCAGTACATGCGTACCGATTTCATTACCCTGCCGGAACATTTCAGCGTTCATGAAGCGCGTGAGCTGTTCGTTTCTCAGCTGGCCAGCGATGAGATCCCCGGCCAGGTTTTTGTCGTCGCCGGGAAAAAACTGCGCGGCAGTTTATCGATTAAAAAGCTGCTGCAGGAGAGCGATACCGCCCAGTCCATTCGTTATTTAATGGATAGCTGCCTGTTTCGCGTCAGGCCTGACGACCCGCGGCCGCAGGTGGTCGCCGAGCTGGCCGAGCGCGGGCTCGACCTCGTGCCGGTGGTCGAAAAAGGCGAGCTGGTCGGCTGCCTGATGGAAAAAGAGATCGCGCATCTGTTGGAAGATGACGTGACCGAGGATGCTCAGCGTCAGGGCGCGACGCTGCCGCTGGAAAAGCCCTACCTGGAAACCAGCCCGTGGGCGCTGTGGAAAAAACGTTCGGTATGGCTGCTGCTGCTGTTTGTCGCCGAAGCCTATACCAGCAGCGTGTTACAGCATTTTGAGGAAGCGCTGGAATCGGCGATTGCGCTGGCCTTTTTCATTCCGCTGTTGATTGGTACCGGCGGCAATAGCGGAACGCAGATCACCTCCACCCTCGTGCGTTCCATGGCGCTCGGCGAGGTGCGGCTGCGCGATATGGGGCGCGTAATCCGTAAAGAGGTCTCAACCTCGCTGCTGATTGCCATTACGCTCGGCCTGGCGGGCTGCCTGCGCGCCTGGATGATGGGCATCGGCATGGAGATCACCCTGATTGTCAGCCTGACGCTGGTATGCATTACCCTGTGGAGCGCGGTGGTGTCGTCGGTGATCCCCCTGACGCTCAAACGCGTCGGCATCGACCCGGCTGTAGTTTCAGCGCCGTTTATCGCCACCCTTATCGACGGTACCGGACTGATTATCTACTTCAAAATTGCCCAGTATTTCCTGGGGCTGAACTGATTATTTTGCCCGGCGGGGAGGACTTGCCGGGCTGTTTTATTCCCGCCCGAATATCCGCAATCGCATTAAGCAATCTCAGTAACTCTGGAGCAAGCCGATAAAAAGCGTGTCCTTTTTCCGTTAAGATAACTTTTCTGATATTCCTGCCGCGCTTAATCAGGTTGAAACCCAGTTCATTTTCAAGCGCACATACGCTGGTTGTTATCAACGAAGGCGCAATACTCAGCCGCTGCGATACAAAATGAACATTCCCCTCCCGAACCATAAGCATGAATATCTCCACCTGTGATTTATTCATTGCCGAAACCTCTCCCGATTAACCTTTGGCTTACGTTTTAAGTTGTCCGCCGGGCAATGTCAATCGCTACAAGAAAATGCTCTCCGTATATAAATAAAATAAAGTGTGAAGCTCGCCATTCGCACATTTAATTATGCATTTCAGCCATTTCATAATTAAATAACCGGCCTCACTCCGGCGTTCAGGTATGTGAAGAACATCACCACAATTCGTTGACCACAAAAACAAAATACACATACATATCAAAGCATTACAAAAAATACTCATCTTGCATGAATGTATGGCACACGCCATGCAATTACCTCCACGTAATCAACACTGGAGATAGTTAAATGACGTACAAAATTTTACTCCCGCAGGAAATCATGGCAGAAGGGAGAGAATATCTGGAAAGCCGCGGTTATCAACTGATTAACGGCTCAGGGATGGAAGAAGAAGATATCATTCGCGACATCGTCGATTGCGACGGTATTATCGTCCGCCTTTCAAAAATGTCCGACCGCGTATTTGAAGCGGCTAAAAAGCTGAAAGTCGTTGCGCGTCACGGTGCCGGTTACGATACGGTCGATCTGGCGTCGGCTAAACGTCACGGCGTCGTCGTATTAAATGCGCCAATTGCTAACAGCATGTCCGTTGCCGAACTGGCCATATTTTATATGCTGCACTGCTCGCGTAATTTCAAGCTGGTACAGGAAAAGATGCTTGAAGATTATTACTGGGCAAAACTGCGCACGCCAAAAGTGGAGCTGGATGGAAAAACGCTGGGTTTAATTGGCGTCGGGAATATCGGTTCACGCGTGGCAATCAAAGCGCTGCATGGCTTTAATATGAAAGTTATCGCCTATGACCCGTATAAAACCCAGCAGCAGATCCCCGAAGGCGTAGAGCTTACCAACGATTTTGACCGTATTTTCAAAGAGAGCGACTTCGTTTCTCTGCACTGTCCGACGACGGCGGAAACCACCGATTTTGTCGGAGAGAAACAGTTTTCCATGATGAAGCCTACCGCCTATTTCATTAATACCGCGCGCGGAAAGCTGGTTGATGAAAAAGCGCTGTATCACGCCTTGAGCACCCACGCTATCGCCGGGGCGGGCGTGGATGTTTTAAAGAAAGAGCCGTTTGATGCCAACGACCCGATTTTCTCGCTAAGCAATATCGTGATTGCCCCGCATATTGGCGCCGCCACCATTGAAGCGACCGACAGAGCCTCGCTCCATTCCGCGATTGGCATTGATGAAGTCTTATCCGGTAAGAAACCGTCCTGGCCGGTCCCGGGTTTTTAAGGAGAAAAAAATGACTATTGGTAACCGTATTTTTTTAAAGCGTCCGACCTGCAGCGTCGATCTTCTTAAAGAATTTGAACAGCTCCCGGCGGCGAATATTGCTGACACCATGAACCGTATTGCCGTTCTGGGTAACGGCATTAAACGTATCTCTTCGCCGAAAAAGCCGATTATGACGGGGTTCGCCATCACCGTGAAAGTCCGCGCGGGCGATAACCTGATGCTGCACGCCGCGCTGGATATGGCGGGTGAGAACGATGTGATTGTGGTCTCCAACGAAGGCAACCGTTCGCGGGCATTAATGGGCGAAATCATGGTGGCCTATGCCCACTGCATGAAAAAAATCGCCGGTATCGTGCTGGACGGGCCTATCCGCGATATCGATGCGCTGTCGGTTCTCGATTTTCCGCTGTTCGCTACCGGCTCCAACCCGGCAGGCCCGTTTAAACAAGGTCCAGGGGAGGTGAACACGCCGATCGCCGTTGGCGGCGTCGCGGTTTGTCCGGGCGACCTGATCGTCGGCGATGCGGATGGCGTGATTGTTATTCCCCTCGGTGACGCAGAAGCCGTACTGAATAAAGCCAAAGAGTATGCAAAATTCGATGCCAGCAAAGTAGAGGCCGCCAAAAACGGCACCGCGAATCGCCTTTGGGTCAAAAAATCACTGGATGAGACCGGCGTTGAGTTTATCGACGACGTGTATCGTTAATTTGATTAAATAATATCAGGCCGCGGTGCCCTGACGGGCCGTGGCTTTAAAGCAAAGGTAATAAAAATGCTTTATTTAAAACTCTTGCCCATTATCTTTTTCCCCGTTTTATTTAGGATAATACCGCACCCGGAAGGCGTCTCCGCACCGACCTGGCATATGGTTGGCATCTATCTGGCGATGCTGTGCGGGCTGGTTTTGCGCCCGTTTACCGATGCGGTCATTATGCTGATTATTCTCGGGTTTGCCTCTCTGGTTCTCGACCCCGCTCCCCTGTTTGCCGGTTTTGGCAGCCCTATGGTCTGGTTTATTATCAGCGCCTTTATTATTTGCAAAGCGTTTGTTATTACCGGACTGGGTAAACGTATCGCCTATCTGCTGCTAAAACGCTATGGAAAAAATACCCTCACCCTGGGTTATCTGATGATGGTGACGGATACCGTACTGGCCCCGGCAACGGGTTCAAATATGTCCCGTTCGGGAGGCATTACCTATCCCATCTTCAGGAACATTGCCGAAGCGCTGGGCTCGAAGCCCGACGACGGTAGCCGCAAAATCGGCGCCTATCTGACCATCCTGATGTACGTCGTCTCAATGGGAACCTCCAGCCTGTTTCTGACGGGGATGGCGACCAACTCAATTACCGTCTCGCTGGCCAACGAGATCATGAAAGTGAATCTCGAATGGATGACCTGGTTTAAAGCCGCCGTGGTGCCAGCCGGACTGGTGCTGCTGCTCGCGCCGTGGATACTGTATAAAATCTACGCGCCGGAACTGAAAGTTATCGATAACGTCAATGAAATTGCCGAGAAGGGCCTGCGTGAGCTGGGTCCGGTAAAACGTGAAGAGAAGCTGCTGATCGTGTTCTTTGTCCTGGGCGTGCTCGGCTGGATGACGGGTTCCATCACCGGCATCGCCTTTATTCCCGTCGGCCTGGCGTTCCTCGCCTGTCTGCTGCTTTTCGGCGTGCTGAGCTGGAATGACGTGGTGAGCGAAAAATCGGCCTGGCAGACCTTCGTCTGGTATGGCGCGTTTTATGGCTGTGCGGTTGCCCTATCAAAAGGCGGGTTCTACGTCTTTCTGGTGGACGTTATCAAAAACTATCTCGACCTGTCGCATCTCAATGAAATCAGCGCGATTGCCGTGCTGGTCTTTATCAGCCTTGCCGTCCGCTATTTCTTTGTCTCGAACAGCGCGTTCGTCGTCTCTTTCTATCCGGTACTCTTTACCCTGGGAATGACGACTCAGGCGCACCCGATGTACGTGGCGCTTTCTCTGGCTTTCTCCGCAGGCTATGGCGCACTGCTGACGCACTACGGCAACGGCGCGGGCGTATTTACGTTCTCCAGCGGCTACGTCCCGCAAAAAACGTTCTGGATGCTGGGCACCATCATGGTGGTGGTCAACGTATTAATCTTCTTCCTGATCGGTATTCCTTACTGGAAATTTATCGGCATTTAACAGGAGCATAAAATGAAACTGGATATTCTGATTAAAAACGGTCTGGTCGCCGATCCCGAAGGTCATGATTATATTAATCGTAATATTGGCGTTATCGGCGATCGCATCGTGGACTTAAATACCGTTGACAATTTGCAGGCCGAAACGGTGATTGATGCCGCGGGTTGTATCGTGCTGCCTGGCTTAATCGACTTCCATGGTCATGTTTTTCACGGCGGGACCGCCATCAGCGTCAACCCTGACATCGTATGCTTGCCCAACGGGGTCACCAGCATGGTCGATGCCGGCAGCAGCGGCTGGGTGAATTATCAGCTTTTTCGCAATAGCGTGATTCATCCTGCCATGGTGAAAATCAAAAGCTATTTGAACGTGGTCAACGTCGGGCTTTCCACCCTCGGGGGCGGGCCGACCGGGTATCTGGAAAATACCAACCCGGCGAATTACAACGAGGAGAAAATCGCCCAAACGCTGAATAGCAACAGAGACAATATTCTGGGATTGAAACTACGCTACAGCCAGGATATCGCCAAAGGGAAACAGTACGCCAGCGACCCTCTTCTCTCTACCGTCTCCCTGGCGCGTAAACTGGATACCACGATTTGCGTTCACGTCACGGACTCTCTTCTCTGCGCCGATGAACTGATCCGCTATTTTAATGCCGATGATATTTACGCCCACTGCTTCCACGGTACCGGCCACTCGATTCTCGATGAACAGGGCGAGGTCTATGCGGCAATAAAAGAGGCGCAGACCAGAGGGGTTATCTTCGACTGTTCAAACGGCGTGGCCCACTTTGATTTTCACGTTGCCAGAACCGCCATGGAGCAGGGATTTTATCCCGATATCATCAGCACCGATCTCACCCTGAGAAATAGCTTACGGACGGATAAGGTCTACAGTCTGCTCCACGTCATGTCGAAATATCTCAATATGGGAATGTCCTTCTTCGATATCGTTCGCGCGGTAACCGCCACGCCGGCCCGCCTGATGAAGATGCAGGGACAAATTGGTACCCTGGCGCCCGGCGCCAGTGCTGATATTTCCATTGTTAAGCTGCGAAAAGAGAACGTCATTTTTGAAGATACCCACGGGGTCAAACTCGAAGGTGACCGTTATATCGATAACTGCGCTACCTTATGCAACGGTCAAATTGTCTACCGCCGCCTGCGTTTCTAATCACTAATAACATAGCCTTACGCATTTCCTATGCGTAAGGCTTTTATTCTTAATATCGTATTATATGACCACCCTCATTGATTCTCCCTGTGCTCACCATATAATAAACATTGCAAACCCAGAACACCTGAGCGAATAATATATGAAGAATAATGAAATTGTCATTTTTTCAGTTTCCAAAACAATAACCCAACGCATCATGAATGTTCTTATTGAGAGGAAACTCGATGTTCCGGTATATGAATTTCGTTATTCTGACGTTCTCGATAAAGCGAATGAGATGATCCAGTCCGGCGCTAAGATAATTATTAGCCGAGGCGGCACCGCCGCCCTCCTGCGTAACAATATTAGTATCCCGGTCATTGAGATCGCCCATGATTTTCACGGCGTTTATCGCATTTTACAACAGGCCAAAATCAAATCACAAAAAATCGCCGCGGTTGGTTTCCCCCAATTTTGTAATGCCTTACGTCATTATCAGAACATGACTAACGAAGAGTTTAAAATTTGCCAGGTATACAACCACAATGATATTGAAAACGTTATAAAAAATCTTTCAGAGAACGATTACCATACGGTCATCGGCGGCCTTACGGTTGCTGAAATGGCTAAAAAATATAACCTCAATGCTATTATGGGAGACACCGATAATATTTCGATTGAGCAGGCCATCAATGAAGCCTATAGCCTATTAAAATATATCAACCGAGAAAATACCAAGCTCATCATGAGCCACGCCGCGCTCAATCAAGCACGTGAGGGCATCATGTGTATTGATCAGCTGGGTGAGATCATAAATATTAATGCTATCGGCCTGAGCTTATTCCAGTGTCATGTCGGAGATAAAATATTCAAAAAAGAGGCATTTAAAGATATTTACCCCAGTATTATTAACGAATTAGATATTAAAGAACAGGCCGTTGATATTAACGGCCAACCTATTTTTATTTCCATACGTCATTTTTCCAACCGCCAAACATCTTATAGCATTATTACAGGATTAAACCAGGAGAGTTCACTTTGGCAAAATAGTATCAGCAAAAAAAGTAAACTCCGCGGTTTTTCCACAACCTGGTCTTTCGACGACATTATTGGCCAGTCTCCGGCGATACGCGATGTAATAAAAAAAGCTAAACTGTGCGCCCGCCACGAACTTCCCATTCATATTTTGGGCGATACCGGCACAGGTAAAGAGCTTTTCGCTCAGAGTATTCATAACCATAGCGCCAGAAGCCACGGCCCTTTTATCGCGATTAACTGCGCGGCCATTCCCGAGAGCATTCTGGAAAGTGAACTCTTTGGCTATGCCGACGGCGCATTTACCAGCGCGCGCAAGGGCGGAAAACCGGGGGTGTTTGAAATGGCGATGAACGGCACGGTGTTTATCGATGAAATCAGCGAAGCGCCGTTATCGGTACAGGTTAAGCTGCTGCGCGTGTTACAAGAGAAGCAATTCTCTCGTCTCGGCGGCGATACGCTGATCACCGCCGATTTTCGCCTGATCACCGCCAGCAATAAAGATCTGCGCCAGCTCGTCGCCAGCGGTGAGTTCAGGCAGGATCTGTATTATAGAATCAATATTCTTGAGTTGAGTCTACCGGCCTTACGCCAACGACCGGGCGATATCATGTTGTTGATTCAGCACCTGCTTTATCAGCAAGGTAGGCAAATCACATTTACCCCCGACGCGGTGGATTTTTTGCATCGCTATAGCTGGCCTGGCAACATTCGTGAACTTCAGGCGGTTATCTACCGGCTCATCGTCCTGCTGGACATCGATCGAGTGAGCAAAGACGTTTTGCTGCAGATCGGTCAAATTTCACCGGATGACGCCAACGAGAGCTCTCAATTCCCGGCCGCGGGCGTGGCATCAGATGAAACCGATTTATTAAAGAAACAAGAGAAACGGCTGATTACCCATGTCATAGAAAAAACCGACGGGGACAGAACCAAAGCATCGGTGATGCTCGGCATCAGCCCCACGACCCTGTGGCGCAAATTAAAGCAGCACAATATCAGCGGATAAGGCGGAGCCGGGTCCGCTGATACAGAGCAGGCGGTTATTTCTGTTCCGCTAAAGCCTGCGCGCATGCCCAGGCTGACGCCCACGCCCACTGGAAGTTATAGCCTCCCAGCCAGCCGGTGACGTCCATCACTTCGCCGATAAAGTACAGACCGGGCACCTTGCGGGCCTCCATGGTGCGCGAAGAGAGTTCGTTGGTGTCGACACCGCCGAGGGTCACTTCCGCCGTGCGATAGCCTTCGGTGCCATTCGGCTGGACGCGCCACGCGGTCAGCGTCTCAACCAGCGCCTGCTGCTCGCGAACGTTTAGCTGTTTCAGGGTGACGTCCGGCAGCTGCCCCAGCTGCTGCAGGCACTCAACCAGCCGCTTTGGCAGCTGCATTGCCAGGGTGTTCTTCAGGCTCTGATTGGGATGCGCCGCGCGCTGCTCGTTGAGGAAGTCATCAAGATGGCAATCCGGCAGCAGATTGATGCTGACGAACTCTCCCGGCTGCCAGTAGCTGGAAATTTGCAGTACCGCCGGCCCGGACAGCCCGCGGTGGGTAAAGAGCAGATTTTCCCGGAAGAAGGTCCCGTTTTCCGCCGTGATGGTGGACGGCACCGACACCCCGGAAAGCACCTGCAGCTGTTCGAGCAGCGGCTTATGCAAGGTAAACGGCACCAGGCCCGCGCGGGTCGGCAGCACCTTCAGGCCAAACTGCTCGGCGAGCTTATAGCCAAACGGCGAGGCGCCCAGGCCGGGCATGGATAATCCGCCGGAGGCAACCACCAGCTTTTTCGCCGCCACCGTCTCGCCGTTAAGCTGTAGCGTATAGCCCTCATCATCCCGCTCTACGCTGATAATTTCGCTACGCAGGCGAATGTGTACGCCGCCTTTTTCGCACTCGGCCAGCAGCAGGTTAACGATTTGCTCGGCGGAATCATCGCAGAAAAGCTGGCCCAGGGTTTTCTCATGCCAGGCGATACCGTGTTTGCTAACCAGATCGATAAAGTCCCACTGGGTGTAGCGCGCCAGCGCAGATTTGCAAAAATGCGGGTTTTGGCTGAGATATGCCGCGGGTTCGATATACATGTTAGTAAAGTTGCAGCGGCCACCGCCAGACATCAGGATCTTCCGCCCGGGCTTTTTGCCGTTATCGAGCAGCAGCACCCGACAGCCTGCCTGCCCCGCCTGCGCTGCACAAAACATTCCCGCCGCTCCGGCGCCGATTACGATGGCATCAAACCTTTCCACACAACATTCCTCATATCCCGATTGTCGGGAATTGTAAATTTTTCATTCTGGTCGCACCAGACTGAAAAAAACAGATTTGCGTACCTCATTGAAAGATATAGGAATACTCCCAACAAGGTAAAACTTAAACAGGAAGAAAATCAAAAAAAGTCTATATTTCACTTTGCCCGCGCCGCGAAAGTCACTGATAATGCGCCGCGTTCATGTCCTCAAAATGGCGTAACGTCCTATGGTACATTTATTTGCCGGTCTGGATTTACATACCGGATTACTGTTATTGCTTGCTCTGGCTTTCGTGCTTTTTTACGAAGCGATCAATGGTTTTCATGATACCGCAAACGCGGTTGCAACGGTGATTTACACTCGCGCAATGCGGTCGCAGCTTGCTGTGGCGATGGCGGCTCTTTTTAACTTCTTCGGCGTTCTGTTGGGCGGTCTCAGCGTAGCCTATGCCATCGTGCATATGTTGCCGACCGACCTGCTGCTTAACATGGGTTCAGCACATGGCCTCGCCATGGTCTTTTCCATGCTGCTGGCGGCAATTATCTGGAACCTCGGCACCTGGTACTTCGGCCTTCCGGCCTCCAGCTCGCACACCCTGATCGGCGCGATCATCGGTATTGGTTTAACCAATGCCCTGATGACCGGTACGTCGGTGGTGGACGCGCTGAACATCCCGAAAGTCATGGGTATTTTTGGCTCGCTGATCGTCTCGCCAATCGTTGGCCTGGTCGTGGCGGGCGGCCTGATTTTCATTCTGCGTCGCTACTGGAGCGGAACCAAAAAACGCGCCCGTATCCACCTGACTCCAGCCGAGCGTGAAAAGAAAGATGGCAAGAAAAAGCCGCCGTTCTGGACGCGTATTGCGCTGATTTTGTCCGCCATTGGGGTCGCGTTCTCCCACGGCGCGAACGATGGTCAGAAAGGCATTGGCCTGGTGATGCTGGTGCTGATCGGCGTGGCTCCGGCTGGCTTCGTGGTCAATATGAACGCTTCCGGCTACGAAATCACCCGTACCCGCGATGCGGTCAACAACGTGGAAACCTTCTTCCAGCAGCGTCCTGAGCTGTTGAAAAAAGCGACCGGCGCCGAGCAGCTCATCCCGTCTCCGGACGCAGGGGCTGCCGCAAACGGCGAGTTCCACTGCCACCCGGCAAACACCATCAACGCACTTGACCGCGTGAAGACGATGCTAACCGGTACCGAAAGCTACGACACGCTCTCCGTGGAACAGCGTAGCCATCTGCGCCGTATTATGCTCTGCATCTCCGACACCACTGACAAAGTGGCTAAGCTGCCGGAAGTGAATGCTGACGATAAGCGTCTGCTGAAGAAGCTGAAAACCGATATGCTGAGCACCATCGAGTACGCGCCAATCTGGATTATTATGGCGGTTGCGCTGGCGCTGGGTATCGGCACCATGATCGGCTGGCGTCGCGTGGCGACCACCATCGGCGAGAAAATCGGTAAGAAAGGGATGACCTACGCACAAGGTATGTCAGCTCAGATGACCGCCGCCGTATCGATTGGTCTGGCGAGCTATACCGGTATGCCGGTTTCCACCACCCACGTGCTCTCCTCCTCGGTAGCGGGGACGATGCTCGTTGATGGCGGCGGTCTGCAGAAGAAAACCGTCACCAGCATCCTGATGGCCTGGGTACTGACCCTGCCCGCGGCGATTCTGCTGTCCGGCGCGCTGTACTGGCTCTCGCTGCAGATTATCTAAGCGAATATCAGAAACAAGAAAGATAAACGGGTCAGGAAACTGGCCCGTTTTTTTTGTATCGTGAAGCTAGTGCCAGATAGCCAGGGCAATCATGCTGACCACCACCAGGCCGCATAGCGCGCTGGTGAGAATAAACTGCCGACGAACCCGCTCGCAGCGGCGGATAAATTCATCGTCGTGGTGATCGCGGTAGCGCTGGGCGTAGATGTACCACACCAGGCGCACCTGTTTGCCGGGCTGCCCGTGCGACGTAAAAAAACCGCCGCCGTCGACATATTGATAGAGCAAAGGGTCACAACCACGTAGCACAACAAGCAATGCACGCAGCGACGAGAAGTAGCGTGCCATATTCACTACACATACGATACACAGGGCCCAAAACAGCGCAACAGTGCTGATCATACCTCCTCCCCGGCGACCCGTCCTCGGAGGCTCCCTCCGGGACTACCGCTCCCCAATATCAAACCGACTGTACTGTGAAAGAGTGCGATTCCGATCACGTTTATTTATCCGACCGGCTCATTAAATAGTGTAGGAGATCAGTTAATTTTTTTACCACAACGTTAATCATTATCAATGCATAAGTCGGATATATTTGTTTAACTATTCGCTGAACAAGGTGGATTGACGGATCGCGAGGGGCGCTATAAGGTAGAAATATCTTCTACAATTAGGTCCTTAAGGACTCCCCCCCGCGAATGTAGCACGCAGGACGCGGGCGAAGCGGCAGCGCTGGCTGTCAGGTCCAACGGTCATCGACAACTTATGGAAGGAGTAACACCATGGCTTACAAACATATTCTTATTGCAGTAGACCTGTCCCCGGAAAGCAAAGTACTGGTAGAAAAAGCCGTTTCTATGGCCCGCCCCTACAATGCAAAAGTTTCCCTGATCCACGTGGATGTGAATTACTCCGATCTCTACACCGGCCTTATTGACGTCAATCTGGGCGACATGCAGAAACGCATCTCCGAAGAGACTCACCACGCGTTAAGCGAGCTGTCCACCAACGCGGGCTATCCGATCACTGAGACCCTGAGCGGCAGCGGCGATCTTGGCCAGGTGCTGGTTGATGCGATTAAAAAGTATGATATGGACCTCGTGGTTTGCGGTCACCATCAGGACTTCTGGAGCAAACTGATGTCCTCGGCTCGTCAGCTCATCAACACCGTTCACGTGGATATGCTGATTGTCCCGCTGCGCGACGAAGAAGACGAATAACAGGCCGTTATTTCATTTCGCTGATGACCAACGCCCGCCAACGCGGGCGTTTTTATTTCCCCCACCCGCCGCAAAAAAAGCATATAAATCCAAATAATCGCCACAATGCCAGGTTGATCAACCATTTCAAAAGCAATATAGCCATATAATAATTCGCCCAAATAGATAAACATCATATCATTACGCAAAATTAACCTTTTTCAGCGCGTTTTGGCATACGCGTTCATACTTTTCCGGACAGGACTTAAAGGCGAAGAAAGATGAATTCAACCGCACCGACAGGCTTGCTGCAGCAACCTCGCCCATTCTTCATGATCTTCTTTGTGGAACTATGGGAGCGATTTGGCTATTACGGCGTTCAGGGGATCCTGGCCGTTTTCTTTGTTAAACAGCTCGGTTTTTCTCAGGAGCAGGCGTTTATTACCTTTGGCGCGTTTGCCGCGCTGGTATATGGCCTTATCTCCATCGGCGGCTATGTTGGCGATCACCTGCTGGGTACGAAACGTACGCTGGTTCTGGGCGCGATTGTGCTTGCCGCAGGCTACTTTATGACCGGCCTGTCGCTGCTCAAACCCAATCTGATTTTCATCGCGCTGGGGACCATTGCGGTGGGTAACGGCCTGTTTAAAGCTAACCCGGCGAGCCTGCTGTCCAAATGCTATCCGCCAAAAGATGCCCGCCTGGATGGCGCCTTCACGCTGTTTTATATGTCGATCAATATCGGTTCGCTGCTGTCGCTCTCGCTGGCGCCGGTGATTGCCGACAAGTTCGGCTATGCGGTAACCTACAACCTGTGCGGCGCCGGTCTGATCGTCGCCCTGCTGGTTTACTTCGCCTGTCGGGGTATGGTGAAAGATATCGGCTCTGAGCCGGACCACAAACCGCTGAGCCTGCGCAATTTACTGTACGTGCTGGCCGGTACGGTGGTCATGATTTTTCTCTGCGCCTGGCTAATGCATAATGTCAAAATCGCCAATCTGGTGCTGATTATCCTTTCAGTGGTGGTGACGATTTTCTTCTTCCGCGAGGCCTTCAAGCTGGATAAAACCGGGCGCAACAAAATGTTCGTCGCCTTTATCCTGATGCTGGAAGCGGTGCTGTTTTATATTCTGTACGCGCAGATGCCCACCTCGCTCAACTTCTTTGCTATCAATAACGTTCACCATGAAATACTTGGTTTCGCGATTAACCCGGTGAGCTTTCAGGCGCTAAACCCGTTCTGGGTGGTGGTGGCCAGCCCGATCCTCGCCGCTATCTACACGCGTTTGGGCAATAAGGGCAAAGACCTGACTATGCCGATGAAGTTTACCCTTGGCATGTTCCTGTGCGCGCTGGGCTTTCTCACGGCAGCCGCGGCGGGAATGTGGTTTGCCGACGCCCAGGGGCTGACCTCGCCGTGGTTTATCGTGCTGGTCTATCTGTTCCAGAGTCTGGGGGAACTGCTGATTAGCGCCCTGGGGCTGGCGATGGTTGCCGCGCTGGTGCCGCAGCATCTGATGGGCTTTATTCTTGGGATGTGGTTTTTAACCCAGGCGGCCGCGTTCCTGCTGGGCGGCTACGTGGCGACCTTCACCGCCGTACCGGATAATATTACCGACCCGCTACAGACGCTGCCGATTTATACCGATGTCTTCAGCAAAATTGGCCTGGTGACCCTGGGCGTAACGGTGGTCATGGCGATCATGGTGCCGTGGCTGAACAGGATGATTAATACAAAAAGCGCGTAAAAACGGAGCGGTCGACGAGGTTTCCCGGATTGCGGCTAACGCCTTATCCGGGCTACAGAACCCCCAGATCGCAAGAACCCGTAGCCCGGGCAAGGCGCATCGCGCCGCCCCCGGGGAAAGGGTCCTGACGCAGGTTGCTTACCCCTGCGGCTCAACCGCCGTTCCAGCATAGATATCAAAACGGTGGCCTTTGGTCACCACCGCGTTAGGCGTCGCCACATCCGCCAGCGGCGGCGCGTAGTCCGGGCGCTTAACCACCACCCGTTTGGTCGCCAGCTGACGCGCCGGCGCCAGCAGACCGTCGGCGTCTAAATCCGGCCCCACCAGCGACTGAAATACCCGCATCTCTTTCTTCACCAGCGCGCTTTTCTGCTTATGCGGAAACATCGGGTCGAGATAGACCACCTGCGGACGCGGAGTGATATCGGTCAGCGCCGTCAGGCTGGAAGCGTGAATCAGCCGCAGACGCTCCTGCAACCAGGGGCCGATTTCAGCGTCGGCGTAGCCGCGCGCCAGGCCATCGTCGAGCAGCGCGGCAACCACCGGGTTACGCTCCAGCATCCGCACGCGACAGCCGACTGACGCCAGCACAAAGGCGTCCCTTCCCAGACCGGCGGTCGCATCGACCACATCCGGCAGATAGTCGCCTTTGATTCCCACCGCTTTCGCCACCGCCTCGCCGCGGCCGCCGCCGAACCTGCGCCGATGGGCCATGCTCCCGCCGACAAAATCAACAAAGATGCCGCCAAGCTTCGGTTCATCGCGCTTGCGCAGCTCCAGATGCGCCGGCGTCATCACCAGCGCCATCGGGTTGTCCTCATCCTGCTCCAGCCCCCAGCGGTCAGCCAGAACAGATAAGGCGCCGTCTCCGGCGCCCGTTTCATCAATTAAACAAATTTTCACAACAGGATTAACTCTTAATACCATAATGCTCAAGCATCGCGTCCAGCTGCGGCTCGCGACCGCGGAAGCGTTTGAACAGGACCATTGGCTCTTCCGAACCGCCGCGGCTAAGGATGTTGTCGAGGAACGACTGGCCGGTTTCGCGATTGAAGATACCCTCCTCTTCGAAGCGCGAGAAGGCATCCGCCGCCAGGACGTCGGCCCACAGATAGCTGTAATAACCCGCTGCGTATCCGCCGGCGAAAATATGGCTGAAGGCGTGCGGGAAACGGCCCCACGACGGCCCGGGGATCAGCGCCACCTGCTGCTTAATTTCCGCCAGCGTTTCGAGGATTTTCGCGCCCTGCTGCGGGCTGAACTCCGCATGCAGGCGGAAGTCGAACAGGCCGAACTCCAGCTGGCGCAGAATAAACATTGCCGCCTGGTAGTTCTTCGCCGCCAGCATTTTCTCCAGCAATTCCTGCGGCAGCGGCTCGCCGGTTTCATAGTGGCCGGAGATAAAGGCCAGCGCTTCCGGCTCCCAGCACCAGTTTTCCATAAACTGGCTCGGCAGCTCGACCGCATCCCACGGTACCCCGCTGATGCCGGACACGCCGGCGGTGTCGATACGGGTCAGCATATGGTGCAGACCGTGGCCAAACTCGTGGAACAGGGTGATCACTTCATCGTGGGTGAACAGCGCCGGCTTACCGTTGACGGGACGGTTAAAGTTACAGGTCAGATAAGCGACCGGCTTTTGCAGCGAGCCGTCAAGCTTGCGCATCTGGCCAACGCAGTCATCCATCCACGCCCCGCCGCGTTTATGTTCGCGAGCGTAGAGATCGAGATAGAAGCTACCGCGTAGTTCATTTTTTTCATCGTACAGCTCGAAGAAGCGCACCTCCGGATGCCAGACGTCCACATCGGTACGCTCTTTCGCGGTAATACCGTAAATACGCTTAACCACCTCGAACAGGCCGTTAACCGCTTTGTTTTCCGGGAAGTAGGGGCGCAGCTGTTCGTCGCTGATGCTGTAAAGATGCTGCTTCTGTTTTTCGCTGTAGTAAGCGATATCCCACGGCTGTAGTTCATCCACGCCGAATTCGGCTTTGGCGAAGGCGCGCAGCTGGGCCAGCTCTTTCTCACCCTGCGGACGGGCGCGTTTAGCCAGGTCGGTCAGGAAGTCGAGCACCTGCTGCGGATTTTCGGCCATTTTGGTCGCCAGCGACTTGTCGGCAAAGCTGTCAAAGCCCAGCAGCTGCGCCAGCTCGTGGCGCAGGGCGAGGATTTCCGCCATTACCGGGCTGTTGTCCCATTTTCCGGCGTTCGGCCCCTGGTCGGAGGCGCGGGTGGAATAGGCGCGATACAGCTCTTCACGCAGCGCCTGATTGTCGCAGTAGGTCATTACCGGCAGATAGCTCGGGATATCCAGGGTCAGCAGAAACCCTTCCTGCTCTTTGGCTTCAGCCTGGGCTTTCGCTGCGGCAAGCGCGCTTTCCGGCATGCCGGAGAGCTCAGATTCATCGGTGACCAGCTTGGTCCAGCCCATGGTCGCGTCGAGCACGTTGTTGCTGTACTGATTGCCCAGCTCGGAGAGGCGGGCGGCGATTTCGCCGTAGCGTTTCTGCTGCTCTTTCGCCAGGCCAATACCGGAGAGTTCAAAATCGCGCAGCGCGTTATCTACCGCTTTTTTCTGCGCGGTATTCAGGGTGGCGTAATGGTCGCCGTCGCGCAGGTCGCGGTACGCTTTGTACAGGCCTTCATGCTGCCCAACCCAGGTGCTGTACTCCGAAAGCAGCGGCAGGGTCTGCTCGTAGGCTTCGCGCAGCTCCGGACTGTTTTTGACCGAGTTCAGGTGGCTGACCGGGGAAAAAATACGCCCCAGCACGTCGTCTACTTCCGCCAGCGGCTGGCAAAGATTTTCCCAGGTATACGGCGCCCCTTGCGCCACCGCGCGCTCTACCGCCGCCCGGCAATCATCCAGCGCTTTAGTGACCGCGGGGACCACGTGCTCGGGTTTGATGGCAGAGAATGGCGGTAATGAAAAAGGCGTCAGTAATGGATTGGTCATATGCGCAGTCCTGTTGAATTGGGTGAATGAAGCGCGCGTCCGGCGCTATAGCATGAGATCTAGAATGGGGGATAGTTTGCTGAATTTCAATGTCAGGCGCCGCGCGCAGGCGGGTATTACTGCGATAAGTCTGGCCGTTGTGGCCAGAGCGCATAAAAAAGCCGGGTTCGCCTCGCGGCGACCCGGCTCGTTTTAGGCTGACAAGCAGCTTATACCACCATCCCCAGCAGCAGACAGCCTACCAGGCCGCACACTGAGATAATGGTTTCCAGCACCGACCACGACTTAATGGTCTCGCCGATGGTCAGGTTGAAGTATTCCTTAAACAGCCAGAAGCCCGGATCGTTAACGTGGGAGAAGATAACGCTGCCGGAGCCAACGGCGATCACCATCAGTTCCGGGCTCACGCCGGTGGTGGCGATCAGCGGCGCGGCGATACCGCCCGCGGTGATCGCCGCAACGGTGGCGGAACCCAGCGCGATACGCAGTACCGCAGCAATCGACCATGCCATAAACAGCGGGGACATATTGGATTCATGCATGATAGAAGCAATGTATTTATCCATGCCGCTATCGACCAGCACCTGCTTGAAGGCGCCGCCGCCGCCGATGATCAGCAGCATCATGGCGATAATTTTGATCGAGGAGGTCAGCGTATCGTTAATCTGCTCCATGGAACGACCGCGGTTAAGACCGAAGGTGAACATGGCGATCAGTACCGCGATCAGCGTGGCCATGACCGGGTCGCCGAAGAATTCCGCGATCGGCAGGAAGGCATGACCTTTCGGCAGAACCATTTCGGCCACGGCGCGCATAGCCATCAGAATAACCGGCACCAGAGAGGTCCAGACGCTGACACCGAAGCCCGGCATCTCTTCCTCAGTGAACGTTTTCGGGTTATGCAGGCCTTCCGGAATCGGCTTATCGATACCTTTCAGGAAGCGCGCGTAAACCGGCCCCGCGAGGATAACCGTCGGGATCGCCAGAATCGTACCGAACAGCAGGGTTTTACCCATGTCGGCATGGAAAATAGTGGCAATGGCCGTCGGGCCCGGGTGCGGAGGCAGGAAACCGTGCGTGACGGAGAGCGCGGCCGCCATCGGGACGCCGATATAGAGCAGCGGGATACCGGCGGATGCGGCGATGGTAAAGACCAGCGGCAGCATCAGTACGAAGCCCACTTCATAGAACAGGGCGAAGCCGACGGTAAAGCCGGTGAGCACAACCGCCCATTGAATATGTTGTTTACCAAATTTGGCAATCAGCGTGGTGGCGATACGCTGCGCGCCGCCGCAGTCCGCCAGCATTTTACCGAGCATCGCGCCGAAGCCCATGATCAGCGCGAGGCTGCCGAGGGTTCCCCCAACGCCGTTTTTGATGGAGACGATAACTTTATCCAGAGGCATACCCTGCATGAGCCCGACGGCAAGTGCCACCAGAACCAGAGCGATAAACCCGTTCAGCTTGAAACGGATCATCAGCAACAATAACAGGGCAACCCCGATAGCAACGATGACTAATGGCATGATTTACCTGGCCTTAATTTGTTATGGGTAACGTCATAGTTTCAACATTGACTTCATCCGTTCCGACCGGAACAAAAAATGTCTGACGCCGTAGAAGCTGGCTTTATCCTTACCCAGAGAAAGGATAGCTGGCTATTTTTTTATCTGTGGCGCCTGAAGTGAATGATACGGGTAACATATGAAGTTTGAGAATCACCTGGGCGGTGAAAATTTCAAATATGAGACTTAAGTCATACTCTTTCCCGGGTTTCTGCCGGGTCGCTTAGCGGGAAATGTTGCGCGGTAACATGAGGGGAGTCGCCCGGCCGCGAAAAGGCAGCCGGGCGGGGAAATCAGTAGTAGGAGTGCTCGCCGCGCTGGTGTTCAGTCAGATCGCGTACGCCTTTCAGTTCCGGGAACTCGTTCAGCATCTGCTTCTCGATCCCCTCTTTCAGCGTCACGTCAACCATCGAACAGCCGTTGCAGCCGCCGCCGAATTGCAGAATCGCCAGGCCATCGTCGGTGATTTCCATCAACGTGACGCGCCCGCCGTGGCCGGCCAGCTGCGGGTTAATCTGCGACTGCAGCAGGTACTCAACGCGCTCCATGAGCGGGGCATCGTCGGACACTTTGCGCATCTTGGCGTTTGGCGCTTTCAGCGTCAGCTGGGAGCCCAGCTGGTCGGTAACAAAATCGATTTCAGCGTCTTCCAGGTACGGCGCGCTAAGCTCATCGACGTAGGCGGTGAGCTGCTCAAACTTCAGCGCGGTATCGGAATCTTCCACCGCATCCGGTGGGCAGTAGGACACGCCGCACTCGGCGTTAGGGGTGCCGGGATTGATCACAAATACGCGAATTTGTGTCCCTTCTTCCTGATTTGCCAGCAGTTTGGCAAAGTGCGCTTGTGCAGCATCGGAAATACGGATCATAGCGTTGGCCTAATAGTTGACTATTTTACTGGGTTATTATACGCCCATCAGCAGGGGTCTACAAGGTACGGCATATACACCATACCTGAACCGTCGCGGCGCCGTTTCGCAAAAGCAGGCGGGATATCTCGGCGACGGTGCTTCCGGTTGTGACGACATCATCCACAATGGCGATATGGTGGCCCTGGAGCGACAATTCAAGCTGGAAGGCGTTTTTCAGGTTCCGTTTGCGCAATCTGGCGCTGAGCTGATGCTGGGTGGCGGTGCGGCGCCGGCGGGTTAGCGCATCGCTGCGCCAGGCGCAGTCCAGCCAGCGGGAGAGCGGTCGGCACAGCAGATCGCTCTGATTAAATCCCCTCTTCCACTGGCGACGCTGCCAGAGCGGCACGCTAATTATTCGGTCCGGGCGGGGAAGATCCCGACGCTGGCGAATGCGCAACAGCAGCAGACGCGCCAGCGCCGGGGCCAGCTCGGGCCGCTTATTGAATTTCAGCTGGTGAATCAGGCCGCTCAGCGGCGGTCGATAGTCATTCACCGTCACCAGCCGCTGCCACGGCGGCGGTTTTTGCAGGCAGCGCCCGCAGGGCAGCGTGCTGGATTGGGCCGGCAGGCCGCACTGCGGGCACAGCGGTGCAGACGCCAGCAGCGCCGACGCGCATCGCGAGCAGATCCCCCAGCTGGCGATGGCCAGCGGCATTTGGCATAGCCAGCATAAGCTGTGTGCTGTTAGCATATTTCCCCCTCGTATTGGTGGAAAGAGAACAGTAACTGATGAAAACGATCGCGTGGCAGACCACGGGCGAAGGAAATTGTCATCTTGTGCTGCTGCACGGATGGGGGCTGAATGCCAAAGTGTGGGATTGCATCACGCCGCAGCTGGCTTCGCATTTTACGCTGCACCTCGTCGACCTGCCTGGCTATGGCCGCAGCGGCGGCTTTGGCGCGATGTCGCTGGAAGAGATGGCCCAGCGGGTGCTGGAAAACGCGCCAGAGCGCGCTATCTGGCTAGGCTGGAGCCTCGGCGGGCTGGTGGCCAGCCAGGTCGCGTTATCCCATCCCGATCGCGTGCAGGCGCTGGTCACCGTGGCCTCTTCCCCCTGCTTTAGCGCTCACGACAGCTGGCCCGGGATTAAGCCCGACGTGCTGAGCGGATTTCAGCAGCAGCTGAGCGAAGATTTTCAACGCACCGTCGAACGCTTTCTGGCGCTGCAAACCCTGGGTACCGAAAGCGCGCGTCAGGATGCGAGAGCGCTGAAGAGCACGGTGCTGTCGCTACCGATGCCGTCGCCGGACGTTTTAAACGGCGGGCTGGAGATCCTCAAAACCGCCGATTTACGCCAGCCGTTGACCGCCCTCGCCATGCCTTTTTTGCGCCTGTACGGTCGGCTGGACGGTCTGGTACCGCGTAAAATCATTCCGCTTCTCGATGCGCTGTGGCCCAAAAGCACGTCGATTGTCTTCGATAAAGCCGCCCATGCGCCGTTCATTTCACATCCGCAGGCGTTTTGCGCTCCGCTGATCGAGCTGAAGCGTGAGATCGATAAATTTTTTTAGCGGGACGTGGTAAAAACGCAGGGTGCAGCAATACTTAGGTTGTTGCGGAGGTTGACTATTTCACGCTGGCCCCGTGACCTAAAAAAACAACCTAATGGAGAGTAGAGGCTATGAAACTTGTTACAGGAATTGTTGCATCTCTGGTGATTGGCTCCCTGTCCTTCGGCGCGTTCGCCGCCAAGGAAATTCAAAAAGACGAAGTGGCTAAGTTGAACCTGACCAAAATCGGTTCGATTACCACCTCCAGAACAACCTCTCCGATGGATGCAAAGCGCGATCTGTCGAAAAAAGCGGATGAGCTGGGCGGCACCTATTTTGTGGTGATTGCAGGCGAGAAGAACGAGAAAACGGTTCACGCTAACGCGGACGTCTACAAGTAAGCCAGAAAGCGGGTCTCAGGACCCGCTTGCGGTATATGCCGCAGTCGGTTCCCGGAGGCGGCGCGTTGCGCCTGTCCGGGCTACCAAGCCCAAAACCGCACAAACTCGTAGCCCGGATAAGGCGTTAGCCGCAATCCGGGAAACCTGCCTTCACAGCCCAATCAGCGCAGCGACCACCACTCCCGCAGGCAGGCTTTGCCTTCCGGGCAGCTTTTACAGCTGCCGGAGAGGCAGCCATCGGCATCTTCGGTCACTTTCACCGCTTTCCCCATCGCTTGCAGACGGCCCAGCATGGCGTCAATCAGCGGCTGCGGCGTATTCAGGCGGACGCTGAGCTGCTTTGCCTCCATCCTCCCCTGCAGGGCCAGCATATCGCGGACTTCAATTAATGACGCCATCATCGCTCCTTAGTGGCAATCGCCCGCCGGACTCTGGCAGCAGGTGGACGGCGTTTTGCGCGTCGCCAGCAGCGAGACGTCCACCCGGCTGCGCGCTCTGCGCAGCAGGCCAAAGACCACGATATTGAACAGCACCACCGCCAGAATGCACACCAGGCTATAGCGCGGATGCTGGCTAAAGCTGACGGTCTGGTAGTACAGCGTAGAAAGTGAATAGGCGATATTCAGCCCCCACAGGACGGAGAACATCATCCAGCCGCGGCTCGACTCGCGGGCAATCGCCCCCATTACCGAGATGCAGGGAATATAGAGCAGGACAAAAATCAGGTAGCTGTACGCCGCAGCGGCGCTACCGAATTTGCTGCCCATGACGCCCATCGCGCCGGTTGCCATTTCGCCGTCGCCTTTACTGGCTTCGATAGGGTTGGCCAGCACGCTCAGGCTGAACGTATCTTTCAGGCTCTGCCAGGTCTCATCTACCGCGGCCAGCAGCTCATCGCCGAGGCTAAACGTCTGCGGATTAAACGCTTCGTTCTGGATATCTTCGGCGGTGTAGAGGGTGTTCAGCGTCCCCACCACCACTTCCTTTGCCATCGCGCCGGTGAACAGCCCGACGGTCGCCTGCCAGTTATCCTCATGTACGCCAATCGGTTTAAATACCGGGGTAATCACCCGGCTGACCGACGCCAGCGCCGAGTCGTTGATGTTATCGACGATCTTACCGCTCAGCGAGAAGCTGTTCAGCGCGCTGAGGAAGATACTGACGATAACGATCACTTTACCCGCGCGCAGGACGAAGCCTTTCAGGCGCTGCCAGGTCTGGATAATCAGACTCTTCACGTGCGGAACGTGATACACCGGCAGTTCCATCACGAACGGCGACGCTTCGCCGCGCATAATGGTATGCTTCAGCATCAGTCCGGTCGCAATCGCCATCACGATCCCCAGTACGTACAGCGAGAAGACCGCCAGCGCGCCGTTCTGGCCGAAAAAGGCGGCGGCGAAGACGGCGAAAATCGCCAGCCGCGCGCCGCAGGACATAAACGGCGCCATCATAATGGTCATCAAACGTTCGCGCGGCGCATCAAGCGTACGCGCGCCCATCACCGACGGAACGTTGCAACCAAAACCGACGATTAACGGCACGAAGGATTTCCCCGGTAGCCCCAGCGCCTGCATCAGGCGGTCCATCACAAACGCCGCCCGCGCCATATAGCCAGAGTCTTCAAGGAAAGAGAGGAACAGGTACATCATGCCGATCTGCGGTACCAGCGGCAGTACGGTATTGATACCGCCGCCAATCCCCTGGGCGAGGAACACCGTCAGCCAGTCCGGGAAATGCAGGGTATAGCCAACCCACTGAATACCGTGGATAAAGATAGCCACGGAACCGGCATCAAAAATGGGCTGCAGCGCGCCGCCGATATTAATCGCCAGCAAGAACATCAGGTACATAACGAACAGGAAGACCGGCAGGCCGAGGAAGCGGTTGAGGATCACTTTATCCATCGCCGCGGTAAAGCGGCTGGGCTCGGCGGTAAGGGTGTTACTGACCGCATCGCAAATGGCGGCAATGCTTTGGTAACGGGCATCGGCGATATGCAGCGCGGGGTCATCCATCTCTTCGCTCAGGTGCGCCAGGGACACGTCCAGCTTGTGGGCAGCGTCACCGGCGTAGGCGCGGCTGTAAATATCGCCTTCAAGCATCTGTAAACCCAGCCAGCGACGCTGGCGCTGCGGAATATCCGCGGCCATGGCCTGCGCCAGCTTGTCCGCCTCCCGCAGCAGCGGCTGCGGATAGTGCACCAGTTCAATAGCCTGGTTCTGCTGATGGCGATCGATCGCCATTTTTAAGGCCTCGATACCGCGCCCGCGGGTGGAAACCAGCGGGATCACCGGGCACCCGAGACGCGCGGCCAGCGCGTCGACATCGATGCGGATCTTCTGTTTTTCCGCGATATCGAGCATATTCAGCGCGACCACGCAGGGGATGCCAAGCTCCAGCAGCTGCAGCGTCAGATAGAGGTTACGTTCCAGATTGGACGCATCGACCACGTTAATCAGCATGTCGGCGTCGCCGCTGAGAATATAGTGGCAGGCAATCTGCTCATCCAGCGAGGTTTGCGAGGAGATGGTGGTCAGGGAATACGTGCCCGGAAGGTCTACCAGCGTGACCTGATGATCGGTGGTGTTGAAACCACCCTCTTTGCGTTCAACGGTCACTCCCGCCCAGTTACCGACGCGCTGGCGCGCGCCGGTGAGCTGATTGAACAGCGTGGTTTTACCGGAATTAGGATTACCAATTAAGCCAAGGGTTAATTTTTTCATATTCATACTCTTAGTGCCGGTCAGGCATTATTGTGCAACCGCTTCCAGCTCAATTAACGCAAGATCCTTTTTACGTAATACCAGGCTAACGCGTCGGGTTTCAATATGAATAGGGTCGCCGAGCGGCGCCACGCGAACCACATTGAAAGAAGAACCCGGCAGCATCCCGAGGGACAGCAGCTTCTGCCGATACGCCGGACTAATATCGCGGGAGAAACCGGTGATTTTCCACGCACTATCAGGTGTAAATTGCATAGGACCTACTTGTTTATCGCCAACTGAAAAGAGAGTTTTCCGTATGCGCCGGAGACGCGGCGCCAGGGACCGTAGCTAACGAAGAAGAAAAAATACTCAATGCAAATAATGATAATGAGAATAGTTTTTATCATCAATACATATAATGCGGCCGTTTCGCTTTTTAAAGAGAAAATTGAGCTTTTGTTGATATTGAGCAAACTCTTTTTTCTCGCCGTGGCGGAGGTGATGATTATTCTTAATGACTAAATGTTTAATTAAAGTTTCGATAGTTAACGAAATGAAAATAATAATATCGCCGTCCGTAATTCGCGCTTATTACGACGTTATAAGAAAATACTGATGCTTGTTTGCACAATATGGCGAATGCCGGAAGAAAGGCGGCCCCTTAGCAAAAGGGGCCGGAAAGAATTAACGTTTTTTACCCATTGCCGCCGCCAGCGCGTCCATCATCGCGCTATTGCCCGCAGGCTGCGCCTCGCGACCGCGAGGTTTAGCGGCCTTCGCCGCCGGGCGGTTGCCCTGAGGACGATCGTTACCGCCGCCGCGGCGCGCGTTGCTGTCGCCAGGCTGTTCGTCCAGACGCATCGTCAGCGCGATGCGCTTACGCGGCAGGTCGACTTCCATCACTTTCACCTTCACGATATCGCCCGCTTTGACCACCGTGTGCGGGTCTTCAACGAACTTATTCGACAGGGAAGAGATATGCACCAGGCCGTCCTGATGAACGCCGATATCAACGAACGCGCCGAAGTTGGTGACGTTGGTCACCGCGCCTTCGAGGATCATCCCCGGCAGCAGGTCGTTCATCGTCTCTACGCCATCGGCGAACTGGGCGGTTTTAAACTCAGGGCGCGGGTCGCGGCCCGGCTTCTCCAGCTCTTTGATGATGTCGGTCACCGTCGGCACGCCGAATTTCTCATCGGTGAAGTCAGCGGCTTTCAGATGACGCAGCTCGCTGCTGTTGCCCATCAAA
Organism: Klebsiella sp. Q11; assembly: GCF_964241505.1. Taxonomy (NCBI): domain Bacteria; kingdom Pseudomonadati; phylum Pseudomonadota; class Gammaproteobacteria; order Enterobacterales; family Enterobacteriaceae; genus Klebsiella; species Klebsiella sp. Q11. The sequence continues at coordinate 344,427 of NZ_CAXSXW010000002.1, read as the reverse complement.
TCTTTCAGCGCCTGCTGAGTCGCCGCCAGAATGCGCTCCACCACCGGATACGCTTCCGGGTGCACGGTTGAGGCGTCCAGCGGGTTGTCGCCGTGGTTGATACGCAGGAAGCCCGCGCACTGTTCAAAGGCCTTCGGCCCCAGACGGCTGACCTTCAGCAGTTGCTGGCGATTCTGGAACTGGCCGTTCTCATCGCGCCAGGAGACGATATTCTGCGCCATCATGCGGGTCAGACCGGCGACGCGGGTAAGCAGCGGGACGGAAGCGGTATTCAGATCGACGCCGACGGCGTTTACGCAGTCTTCCACCACCGCGTCCAGCTTACGCGCCAGTTGGGTCTGGCTGACATCGTGCTGATACTGGCCGACGCCAATGGATTTCGGATCGATTTTCACCAGTTCGGCCAGCGGGTCCTGGAGACGACGGGCGATAGAGACCGCGCCGCGCAGGGAAACGTCGAGATCCGGGAACTCCAGCGCCGCCAGCTCGGAGGCGGAGTACACGGACGCGCCCGCTTCGCTGACGATGACCTTCTGCGCGGTCACTTTCGGGAACTGCTTCTGCACGTCGAGGAAGAAGCGCTCGGTTTCACGCGAGGCGGTACCGTTGCCGATCGCCACCAGCTCAACGTTGTACTTTTCACACAGCGCGGCAACCGCCACCGCCGCTTTTGCGGCCTGGCCGGTATGCGGGTAAATGGTATCGGTAGCCACCAGCTTGCCGGTACCGTCAACGACGGCGACTTTGACGCCGGTGCGCAGGCCCGGATCGAGGCCCATGGTGGCGCGCAGCCCGGCCGGCGCGGCCATCAGCAGGTCGTGCAGGTTGCGGGCAAAGACGTTTATGGCTTCGTCTTCCGCGCGTTCGCGCACGGTCCCCATCAGCTCGGTTTCGAGGTGCATCAGCACCTTGATACGCCACGTCCAGCTCACCACGCCCTTACGCCAGCCGTCCGCCGGGGCGTTATTCAGGCGCAGGCCGAGATGGTCGATAATGATTTGCTCGCCGTGGCTCTCTTTCGGCGGCTCGTCGAACTGCGGGTCGGCGTTTAAAGAGAGCTGCAACACGCCTTCGTTGCGGCCGCGGAACATCGCCAGCGCGCGGTGCGACGGGACGGTGGAGATCGGTTCATGGTGATCGAAGTAGTCGCGGAATTTCGCCCCTTCCTCTTCTTTACCGCTGACGACGGTCGCCACCAGGTGGGCGTTTTTCCACAGATAGTCGCGCACTTTCGCCAGCAGGCCCGCGTCTTCAGCAAAGCGCTCCATCAGGATATAGCGCGCGCCGTCGAGAGCGGCTTTTGTGTCCGCTACGCCGTTGTCGGCGTCGATATATTTAGCGGCTTCGGTTTCCGGGTCGTGAGAGGGTTCGTTCCACAGCAGATCGGCCAGCGGTTCCAGCCCGGCCTCAATGGCGATCTGCCCGCGCGTGCGGCGCTTCGGCTTGTACGGCAGATAGAGATCTTCGAGCTCGGTTTTACTCAACGTCCCGTTGATGGCTTTTTCCAGCGCCTCGGTCAGCTTGCCCTGCTCGCCGATGGACTTCAGGATCGCCTGACGACGGTCTTCAAGTTCACGCAGATAGCCCAGGCGGGTTTCCAGATTACGCAGCTGCGTGTCATCCAGACCGCCGGTGACTTCTTTACGATAGCGTGCGATAAACGGCACGGTATTCCCTTCATCAAGCAGGCGAACGGCAGCTTCTACCTGTTCAGCCCTGGCCTGAAGTTCACCCGCAATAATGCGGCAGAGCGAATCATTCATCATCGGTTTAATTCATCTTTAGGATCAAAAATCAGGGGGATAGTTATACGGACTGGCACGCTAAAATGCCAGCCGCGACCAAAGCCTCTCGGAATGTTCCGGACCTATTTGGCTTTGACGTATTCAATTTCGTTCACGTACCAGGCCGCCTCGCCCGCGGGGGTGTTCACGATAGCTAAATCACCGACCTCTTTTTTCAGCAGCGCGCGCGCCATTGGCGAATCAATGGAGATGTAGTCGTTGCGGCCAAAGATTTCATCGTAGCCGACAATCCGGAAGCGCTTCGTCTCGCCCGCATCGTTTTCAATCTCCACCCACGCGCCGAAAAAGACCTTACCCTCCTGCTGCGGCGAATAATCGACGATTTTCAGCTGCTCAAGGCACTTGGTCAGGTAGCGCACCCGGCGGTCGATTTCACGCAGGCGCTTTTTATTGTATTGGTAATCGGCGTTTTCACTGCGGTCGCCGAGGCTCGCCGCCCAGGTCACCTTTTTGGTGACTTCCGGACGTTCTTCGCGCCACAGGGTATCCATCTCTTTCTTCAGTTTTTCATACCCTTCACGGGTGATCAGCGGCGTTTTCATCGAAGGTTCCGGCTCCTGATTACAGATCTTTGTGCAATGCTGCGCACAATTCGTCGCACGTCATCATACCAACAGGATAAATAATGTGTCTTATGCTTAAATGTATACTTAAGCTGCTGTTAAATATGCTTTGTAACAATTTAGCCTGGAATATATACCAGATTTCGCTGGTGGGCGACCCGGGCTTTTTTGAGAATACGTACTGACAATTGCAGTGAACCTTTGGGAGTATAAACAATGCAAGAGAATTATAAGATTCTGGTTGTCGATGACGACATGCGCCTGCGTGCGCTACTCGAACGTTATCTGACCGAGCAGGGCTTCCAGGTTCGTAGCGTGGCGAACGCTGAACAGATGGATCGCCTGCTGACCCGTGAATCCTTCCACCTGATGGTGCTGGATCTGATGCTGCCGGGCGAAGATGGCCTGTCCATTTGCCGCCGCCTGCGCAGCCAGAGCAACCCGATGCCGATCATTATGGTCACGGCGAAAGGGGAAGAAGTTGACCGTATCGTGGGCCTGGAAATCGGCGCCGACGACTACATCCCAAAACCGTTCAACCCGCGCGAGCTGCTGGCCCGTATCCGCGCCGTACTGCGCCGTCAGGCTAACGAACTGCCGGGCGCGCCTTCGCAGGAAGAAGCGGTTATCGCCTTTGGTAAGTTCAAGCTGAACCTCGGCACCCGCGAGATGTTCCGCGAAGATGAGCCTATGCCGCTGACCAGCGGTGAATTCGCGGTACTGAAAGCGCTGGTGAGCCATCCGCGCGAACCATTATCCCGCGATAAGCTGATGAACCTCGCTCGCGGCCGTGAATATTCGGCCATGGAGCGCTCCATCGACGTACAAATCTCCCGCCTGCGCCGCATGGTGGAAGAAGATCCGGCGCATCCGCGCTATATCCAGACCGTTTGGGGCCTGGGCTACGTTTTCGTCCCGGACGGCTCTAAGGCATGAAACGCGTGCGCTTTTCGCCGCGAAGCTCGTTTGCCCGCACCCTGTTACTGATCGTCACCCTGCTGTTCGCCAGCCTGGTGACGACCTATTTAGTGGTGCTGAATTTCGCGATCCTGCCCAGTCTTCAGCAGTTTAATAAGGTTCTGGCCTACGAAGTGCGTATGCTGATGACCGATAAACTCCAGCTGGAAGACGGCACTCAGCTGGTGGTGCCGCCGGCGTTTCGCCGCGAGATTTACCGCGAGCTGGGCATTTCGCTCTATTCCAACGAAGCGGCGGAAGACGCAGGCCTGCGCTGGGCGCAGCATTATGAATTCTTAAGTCAGCAGATGGCGCACCAGCTCGGCGGGCCAACCGAAGTGCGGGTCGAGGTAAACAAAAGCTCCCCCGTGGTGTGGCTGAAAACCTGGCTTTCTCCCAATATCTGGGTGCGCGTACCGCTGACCGAAATCCACCAGGGCGACTTCTCGCCGCTGTTCCGCTACACTCTGGCCATCATGCTGCTGGCGATTGGCGGCGCCTGGCTCTTTATTCGTATTCAGAACCGACCGCTGGTCGACCTGGAGCACGCGGCGCTTCAGGTCGGGCGAGGGATTATTCCCCCGCCGCTGCGCGAATACGGCGCGTCGGAAGTGCGATCGGTGACCCGCGCCTTTAACCACATGGCGGCTGGCGTGAAGCAGCTGGCGGATGACCGCACGCTGCTGATGGCCGGGGTGAGCCATGATTTACGCACTCCCCTTACGCGTATCCGTCTGGCGACGGAGATGATGGGCGAAGAGGACGGCTACCTCGCCGAGTCGATTAATAAAGATATTGAAGAGTGTAACGCCATTATCGAGCAGTTTATCGACTACCTGCGCACCGGCCAGGAGATGCCGATGGAGCTGACGGACCTTAATGCGGTGCTGGGGGAAGTGATTGCGGCGGAAAGCGGCTACGAGCGAGAAATCGCCACCGACCTGCAGCCGGGCGAGATCCCGCTGCGCGTGCATCCGCTCTCCATCAAGCGCGCGCTGGCGAATATGGTGGTCAACGCCGCCCGCTACGGCAACGGCTGGATTAAAGTCAGCAGCGGCAGCGAGGGGAACCGGGCCTGGTTCCAGGTGGAAGATGACGGTCCGGGAATTAAACCGGAGCAGCGTGAGCATTTGTTCCAGCCGTTCGTGCGCGGCGATAGCGCCCGTACGATTAGCGGGACCGGCCTCGGCCTGGCTATCGTTCAGCGCATTATCGATAACCATAACGGTAAGCTGGAACTTGGCTCCAGCGAACGCGGCGGATTATTAATTCGCGCCTGGCTGCCGGTGCCGATGCAGCGCGCCCTGCCCGCGATAAAGCCCGCCAAAGAGAGCTAGTACTGCCGGTACGCCCGCATTAAAACGCCCGGCGGCGCCACGCTGTACGCCGCCGCATTGCCCTTGTATCCCGGAGAGGTGCGCCAGCACCGCCTCCGGACTGCACCAGGTTTAATGCGCTTTATTCGCCATCGCATACGCCGCTGGCAAATTCAGCCGCTGCCAGAACTGCTGCGCGTCATTATCACCGGAAAGCGGATACCCTGCGGGCAACGCCGTTTTGACCATCAGCGCCCGACGCTGCGCGGCGGACAGATTCGGCAGCGCAGCCTCCAGCAGCACTTCAGCCCCTTGCGGCACCTTCAGGCTCTGTTTTTCGCCCTTCTGCTGCGGCAGATCGTAGGTCATGGTAAAGCGATAAAACGCGACCATCGCCGGGTCGCGATACGGATCGTCTTTCGCAGGCACTTTCGCGCACTCCGCCAGCGTCGTGCCGCACTCTTTCTCCAGCGCGGTACGCAGCTGGTCGCGGGCCTCATTAAACAGCCCGCGATACTTCGCGTCATTCAGGTAGTGGGCGACATTGCGCTGCGCCACCATCCGCGACCCCATCACGTCCAGCGGATAGTGCACGCCCAGCACGATGCGCGAATAGCCATAGCGTGCGCCGCGCGTCACCAGCGCGTCGAAGCGCTCCGGGATCATCTCCGCCATTAGCAGAGCGTCGGTATAGCCGGTGTTGGTGTGCCCGCTCGGAAACGAGTCGCCGTCGGCGGTATAGGGCTTATTGTCCTTAACCACCACATCGTCCGGCACCAGATGGATGGTATTGCCCTGAATCAGGAAAGGGCGCGGGTTATTGAAGTGCTTTTTCGCCGCCCCGGTACCCACTTCCGAAGCTTTGATCAGCGCCGCCGCCTTACCGAGCTCGCCTTTGTCGTAGGCGGCGAGGAACGCTTTGCCGAGGCGCGGCCCCAGCGCATCGCTGAGGAAATAGAGATAGCTGATGCCTTCGGCATCCGCCAGCGCCTGGTGGCGAGCGCTCTGTGCGGCATCGCGGTTAATGGCGGTGACGGTCGCCAGGTTTTGCTGTATGACCGCCTTCGGCAGCGCGCTGAACGCTGAGAGCAGCTCGATTCCCGCCTGCTGGTTGGCTTTTGTCTGGAAATCATAACCGCTGGCCTTCAGCCACGCGGTATCCGCCTGTGTTTTATTCTGTCTGGCGTGTTCAAGCTGGTCGCGAGTCAGGGTTGCCGCATCGCCCTTCAGCGCGTTGCGCAGCTGCGACAGGCTTTGGCTCTCCAGCGCGTCAAACGCCGGACTGGCGGCGGCTGGCGTCACGCCGTTGGCGATTGCCGCCGCCTGATTCAAAGGAACCTCTTTCGCCAGAACCGGCAGCGCCAGCACGAGCGCCGATGCGAGAAGCGTGATGTGCAGTTTCATTATTTTTCCTTTTATTCAAACCATTACCTTGCCTTTACGTGACGCTAGCCCTTCTGTTTGACGCTTTTATGACACGGTTATGTTTTGCAACGCTTTAAGCGGAATGGAAACAGCGCGGCGGTAATCCAGGCCGATCTGCGGTAAACTATCGGTCATCTTGTCTCAATCCCGGAATCACCGTATCCATGCTCAGTTATCGTCATAGCTTTCACGCAGGCAACCACGCCGACGTTCTTAAACACACCGTTCAGAGCCTGATCATTGAATCGCTCAAAGAGAAAGAAAAACCGTTTCTCTATCTGGACACCCACGCCGGCGCAGGCCGCTATCAGCTGAGCAGCGAACACGCCGAGCGTACCGGTGAATATCTCGAAGGCATCGCCCGCATCTGGCAGCAGGATGACCTGCCCGCCGAGCTGGAGCCGTATATCTCCGTCGTTCAGCACTTCAACCGTAGCGGCCAGCTGCGCTACTACCCCGGCTCGCCGCTGATTGCCCGCCAGCTGCTGCGCGAGCAGGACAGCCTGCAAATGACCGAACTGCATCCCAGCGATTTTCCGCTGCTGCGCGCCGAATTTCAGAAAGACGACCGCGCCCGGGTTGAAAAAACCGATGGCTATCAGCAGCTGAAGTCGAAGCTGCCGCCGGTTTCTCGTCGTGGACTGGTGCTGATCGACCCGCCTTACGAAATCAAAAGCGACTACCAGGCGGTCGTGACCGGTATTCATGAAGGCTACAAACGCTTTGCTACCGGCACCTACGCGCTGTGGTATCCGGTGGTGCTACGGGCGCAGATTAAGCGCATGATCAAAGAGTTAGAGGCCACCGGCATTCGCAAAATTCTGCAAATCGAGCTGGCGGTGCGTCCGGACAGCGACCAGCGCGGGATGACCGCCTCCGGGATGATCGTCATCAACCCGCCGTGGAAGCTGGAGCAGCAGATGAACAACGTTCTGCCGTGGCTGCATAAAAAGCTGGTGCCGACCGGCATCGGCCATACCACCGTCAGCTGGATCGTGCCTGAGTAATCGCAGTCATCGGTGGAAACTATTGATTTCAGGTATACAATCGCGCCAATCAGACATTAAGGATAAGACTCATGAGCAAGCATTATGACTATATCGCCATTGGCGGCGGCAGCGGCGGTATCGCCTCCATTAACCGTGCCGCTATGTACGGCCAGAAGTGCGCGCTGATTGAAGCCAAAGACCTGGGCGGTACCTGCGTGAACGTCGGCTGCGTGCCGAAAAAAGTCATGTGGCATGCGGCGCAGATCCGTGAAGCCATCCATCTGTATGGTCCGGATTACGGTTTTGATACCACTATCAATCACTTCGACTGGGACAAACTGATCGCCAGCCGTAGCGCCTATATCGATCGTATCCACACCTCCTACGATAACGTGCTGGGCAAAAATAAGGTCGATGTGATTAAAGGCTTCGCCCGTTTTGTCGATGCGAAAACCATCGAAGTTAACGGCGAGACGATAACCGCCGATCATATTCTGATCGCCACCGGCGGCCGCCCGAGCCATCCGAATATCCCCGGCGTCGAATACGGCATTGATTCCGATGGTTTCTTCGAACTGCCGGCGCTGCCGAAACGCGTTGCGGTTGTCGGCGCGGGCTATATCGCCGTTGAGCTGGCGGGCGTGATTAACGGCCTGGGCGCGGAGACGCACCTGTTCGTGCGTAAACACGCGCCGCTGCGTAGCTTCGATCCGCTGATCGTGGAAACGCTGGTTGAGGTAATGAACGCCGAAGGCCCGCAGTTGCATACCCATGCCATTCCGAAAGCGGTTGTGAAGAACGCCGACGGCAGCCTGACCCTGGAACTGGAAGATGGCCGCAGCCAGACCGTAGACTGCCTGATTTGGGCGATCGGTCGCGAACCGGCAACCGATAACTTCAACCTCGCCGCGACCGGAGTGGAAACCAACGATAAAGGCTATATCGTCGTCGATAAATTCCAGAACACCAACGTTCCGGGTATTTACGCCGTCGGCGATAATACCGGCGCCGTCGAGCTAACCCCGGTCGCCGTTGCCGCAGGCCGTCGTCTCTCCGAGCGTCTGTTTAACAACAAGCCGGACGAACATCTGGACTACAGCAATATCCCGACCGTGGTGTTCAGCCATCCGCCTATCGGCACCGTCGGCTTAACCGAGCCGCAGGCGCGCGAGCAGTACGGCGATGAAGCGGTGAAAGTGTATAAATCCTCTTTCACCGCCATGTATACCGCCGTGACCTCACACCGCCAGCCGTGCCGCATGAAGCTGGTCTGCGTCGGCCCGGAAGAGAAGATTGTCGGTATTCACGGTATCGGCTTCGGGATGGACGAAATGCTGCAGGGCTTCGCGGTGGCGCTGAAGATGGGCGCAACCAAGAAAGACTTCGACAATACCGTGGCGATCCACCCAACCGCCGCGGAAGAGTTTGTGACGATGCGGTAAGACGCGCACCATGCCTGAAAAAGAAGCTCTCCAGAGCTTCTTTTTTTTTGCCTCTACGCCACGCCGTTATTCCCGTGACGCTTAAACGCCGGCCGCTGATTCAGCGCCATATACCAGCGCTCCACTTCCGCCATTTCAGGATGGGCGAACGGCGTCATTTTCCAGCGATGCACCGACAGGCCAAGGACAATATCCGCCAGCGTAAACTCGCTACCGGCGACCCATGCCCCGGTTTGCTGCAGCTGCGTATTGACGATCTGCACGCAGCGGGTCCAGGCGGCAATGCTCTCTTTGATAGCCGTCGGATCCTGAAAGCGCGGGTCCTTGCGTACCAGTCCCATAAAGGCATAGCGCCAGGCAGTATTAAATTCCGTCGCCTGCCAGTCCATCCAGTGCTCAACCTCGGCGGCAGCCCGCGGCGCCGTGGGGAGCAGGTCTTCCCGCCCGGCTTTGCGCGCCAGATAGCGGCAGATGCTGTTCGACTCCCATAACACAAAGTCGTCATCCCGCAGCACGGGCACCAGGCTGTTCGGATTAAGGGCGCGAAACTCCGGGGTCTCAATCGACTGGAACCCGCTGCCGTAATCCTCCTGATGATATTCAAGCCCCGCTTCTTCGCAGGTCCACAGCACTTTGCGCACGTTAATTGATGAGCGTTTGCCCAGTATTTTTAGCATTGTCAGCAATTCCTCAATCAAAAGAGATGGTTGTTTCACAATACTGCATCGGCGGCGCATGTACAGCCGGATAATGTGTATAGTGGATTGCACGATTTTTCTCCAGGACAGGTTACCCGACATGTTGACCTCTTTTAACGTTTTAACACCGGGCAATATCCGCTTTGGACGCGGCCTTGCTCGCAGCGCTGCCCCCTGGCTCGCCGCCCGCTCCGCACAGATACTGCTGATTCACGGCGCCAGCGTGCAGCGCGCGGCGTTCTTATTAAGCGAACTCCACGCTCACCAGCTGAACGTCACCACGCTGTCTATCGCCCATGAACCCGACCTGCAGGATATTGAACGGGGCGTTCGTCTGGCGCGGGAAAAAGGCGTCGGCGCGGTGGTCAGCCTCGGCGGCGGCGCGGTGATAGATGCCGGCAAAGCGATTGCGGCGCTGGTTCCCGCGCAGGGACCCGCGATCGAGTATCTGGAAGTGGTGGGTACCGGGCGCCTGTTAGAAGCCAATCCGCTGCCGTTCGTCGCCATCCCCACCACGGCCGGTACCGGGGCGGAAGTCACAAAGAACGCGGTGATCAACGTCCCCGAGCAGCAGCGCAAGGTCAGCCTGCGCGACGACCGCATGCTGCCGGACCTGGCGATTGTCGACCCGTCGCTCACCGACAACACCCCGCGCGCGGTGACCCTCGCTTCCGGCCTGGATGCCCTCACCCAGGTGATTGAGCCCTGGCTGTGCGCCCGGGCGAATCCTTTTACCGACGCTCTCTGCCGGGAGGCGATCCCGCGCGGCATCAAAGCGCTCAGAACGCTGATGGCCAAAGAGTGTCCGGATAGCCGCGATGAGATGGCATGGGTCAGCCTGTGCGGTGGGCTGGCGTTAGCCAACGCCGGTCTCGGCGTCATTCACGGTCTTGCGGGCCCATTAGGCGGTCTGAGCAACGCCCCCCACGGCGCGCTTTGCGGCAGCCTGCTTCCCTTCGGCCTGGCGCTCAATGAAACGCAAATTAGCGACGAACGCCTCCGCCAGCGTTTTGCCGACGTACGCCAGTGGCTGGCCGCCGGACTGGACGCCGATCCAAACAGCGCCTGGGAGAGCCTGCGCGAGTGGAGCCAGCGATCCGGTCTGGGCAATCTGCGCGAGCTCGGCGTCCCCCGCGAAGCGCTGGAACCCGCGGCCCTCGCCGCCAGCAGCTCATCCTCCATGAAGGCTAACCCGGTTATGCTGACCAGCGAGCTGCTGCTGGAAATGCTGGAGGCCGCGTGGGAGTAATGGCTTAATCGCTAAAGCGCCTGGAAATTTAGATTTTGTTGCAAAACGAAATCTCCGAATTTTTCGACGCAATACGAAGCGGTTAAAACGGTTTTAATGCGCCAGGTCAACGAGTTAAAGCAGAAACCCCGGGCAGACGGTTTAGAACAAAGCGTGATCTACCGCACACTTCTCTTTTCGTTTCCCGCTGCGAATGTCTAAGCTTAATAGACAGGTCGGGCGCGCCCGGCATCCTCTACTGACGCAATCCGGAGGTCCGTACCACTATGTTCAGCCAGAAATTACGCAACGTTGATGACGATGAGCTCAGGATCGAAATCGATCCGTGCTACGAAGCCGATCCGTATGAGTTAAAGCTGGATGAAATGTTCGACGCCGAACCCGAACCGGAGATCATAGAAGGGCTGCCCGCCTCGGATGCCCTGACCCCTGCCGATCGCTATCTGGAACTGTTCGCTCACGTCCAGAAGTCGCGAATTTTCGCCGATAGCAAAACCTTCCCCGACTGCGCGCCGAAGCAGGACCCGCTGGATATTTTGATTCACTACCGTCGCGTCCGGCGCACCCCCGGATTCGATCTCCGCCAGTTTGTTGAAGACCACTTCTGGCTGCCGGAAAACCGCGCCGAGGATTACGTCTCCGATCCCACGCGATCGTTAAAGGAGCATATTGATAATCTGTGGCCCGTCCTGACCCGCGAGCCGCAGGATCATATTCCCTGGTCATCGCTGCTGGCGCTGCCGCAGTCTTATATTGTGCCTGGCGGGCGGTTTAGCGAAACCTACTACTGGGATTCCTATTTCACCATGCTGGGGCTGGCGGAAAGCGGCCGCGAAGACCTGCTGAAATGCATGGCCGACAACTTCGCGTGGATGATTGAAATCTACGGCCATATTCCTAACGGCAACCGCACCTACTATCTCAGCCGCTCGCAGCCGCCGGTGTTTGCCCTGATGGTCGAACTGTTTGAAGAGGATGGGGTTCGCGGCGCCAAACGATACCTTGACCATCTGCGGATGGAGTACAGCTTCTGGATGGACGGCGCGGAATCGCTGATCCCCAATCAGGCCTACCGTCACGTGGTGCGGATGCCGGACGGCTCGCTGCTGAACCGCTACTGGGACGATCGCGATACGCCGCGCGATGAGTCATGGCGGGAAGATGTCGAAACGGCGAAGCACTCCGGGCGCCCGCCGAACGAGGTCTATCGCGACCTGCGCGCCGGGGCGGAGTCCGGCTGGGATTACTCCAGCCGCTGGCTGCGGGATATCACCCGGCTGGCGAGCATCCGTACCACCCAGTTTATTCCCATTGATTTGAACGCCTTCCTGTTCAAGCTGGAGAACACCATCGCCAACCTCTCCGGCCTGAAGGGCGACCGGGAAACAGAGGCCGCTTTTCGCCAGAAGGCCAGCGAGCGCAGGGCGGCGGTAACCCGCTATCTGTGGGATGACGAAAGCGGCTGTTTCCGCGATTACGACTGGCGCCGCGAGCAGCTGGCGCTGTTTTCCGCCGCCAGCCTCGTCGCGCTGTACGTCGGCATGGCGACCCATGAACAGGCCGACAGGCTCGCCGACGCGGTACGCGCCCGCCTGCTCACCCCCGGCGGTATTATGGCGACGGAATATCAAAGCGGTGAGCAGTGGGATAAGCCCAACGGCTGGGCGCCGCTGCAGTGGATGGCGGTACAGGGTTTTAAAATGTACGGCCAGGATCCGCTGGGCGATGAGATAGCCCAAAGCTGGCTGCAAACGGTGAATCATTTCTATAAACAGCACTATAAGCTGATTGAAAAGTACCATATCGCCAGCGCTACCCCCCATGAAGGCGGAGGCGGTGAATATCCGCTCCAGGATGGCTTTGGCTGGACGAATGGCGTGGTGCGCCGGCTTATCGGCCTGTACGGCGAACCGTTGTAAAAGCGGACTATTCCCGCGGTCGATGTCCTGCTATGTTCATGGCATCGACTTTCGCCGGAAGCCCAGCTATGCCTGAACTGGTTACCCCACGTCTGCGCTGCTCGCCGCTGCAGCTTGACGACTGGCCCTTTTTTCTCAGCTTACAGCAAGACCCCCAGGTGATGCTTTACGTCGCGGCTCCCCGCCCGGTAGCGGACATTCGCGACGCTTTTTATGCCCGGCTTCCCGCGTGGTCGCCGGGCGCGGCCCACTGGCTGTGCCTGGTAGTGCGCGACCGCTACACCCACGCTCCCCTGGGCCTCACCGGCTATCAGCATCACGCTCCCGATAGCGCTGAAGCGGGTTTTCTGTTCGCTCCCCGGGCGCAGGGCAAAGGTTACGGCTATGAGTCTCTGCGCGCGCTGTGCGATTACGCTTTCTCCGCCGGCGGCATCCGGCGGCTGACGGCAACCGTCACCGCGGGCAATCTGGCGTCAAAAAATCTGCTGCAAAAGGTCGGTTTTCACCAGGAGGGCGAGCTGCGCGACTGCTACTGGCTCAACGGTCGCTGGCACAACGATTGGCTGTTTGGCCTGCTGCGCCGCGATTACCACCAGCCTGGGCCATCTGGCGAATAGGGCGCGACGCGCTTTTCCTCTACACTGCAGGCCGACAACAGAGGAAGCGATAAATGTCCCCAACCATACCGCCGCTAAGCCTGCACGGGCTGGAGTTTATTAAGCGAATGCAGGGGTTAGCGCTCGCCCCCTATCGGGACGAAAGCGGCCTGCGCGTGATTGGCTACGGCCACGTTCTCAATGATTACGAATCGTTCCCTCACTTCACGCGCGAGATCGCGGAGACTCTGCTTATCGTCGATCTTCTGCAGTGCCAGCGCGAACTTAAGCGCAGACTCCAGGTCACGCTTAATCAAGCGCAATATGATGCGCTGGTCTCTTTAGCCTTTAGCTGCGGGGCGGCGTCTCCGGCGCTTGATACCGTCCTGACCCATCTTAACCATCAGCGGTTCGCTGACGCGCTGAGCGCATGGGAAAATATTTGCAGCGGCCGCGAACAGCGGCGCGAAGAGTGCGCAAGATTCAAAACCAGAGCCGATTAAGTTTCGCTAACGCGATGAAAGACCATCGCCGCCTGGGTACGATTCTTCACGTCCAGCCGACGGTACAGCGACTCAAGATGGGCCTTTACCGTGCCGGTGCTGATATTTAACGTCCGGCTAATCTGTTTATTAGAGTCACCGGCGGCCAGCAGCTGCAAAATCTCCCGCTGGCGCTGGCTCAAATGAACTTGTTTATTATCGCTCACCTCCGCCATTATTAATCCATTGTCCGGCAAGCAGGGCAGCCCCCGCCGGAGACGGTTGATGGTCTGAGCGAAAGTGGGCAAACTTTCCTCGCGCTGCACGATGGCCCGCACATTATAAGACAGCGCGCGCTGTAGCCAGCCCTTATTATCGTCAGAAACGATCAGCAGGACCTGAGCGTGCGGAAAACGACGCTGTTTTTCCTCCAGCAGCCAACAGCAAAACTCACCGTGCATATCCCCGTCCAGCATGAGCAGCGCGTCAGGATGCGCCGTCAGCTTCTGCCAGAGCTGTTCAGCCTGACAGGTGCCAAAAATATCAATCTCTGGAATGTATTGCTGGAGGCCAATTTTCATTCCATGAATAAATATCGACTGCCTGTCAAACATGAGTATCTGCATGGGTTTCGCTCCAATAAATAAATGCCCGATGAAAAGGCAAACATCAGCCAAAATAAATAACAACTTGCCGTTTGGCCTGGGGCATTTTACCGATAGGGATGCGAAACTAAATATCATAACAATGAATAGTTACAGGGCTTATTGGCCCCATTACTTATCCACAATATTTATTACATTTGAATTAAGGAAATCCTTAATGAAACTGGCAAGAAAAAATAAAAATAATACTAATTTTCTAGTTTAAACGAAGCCGGACACGCAGGCGATGGCGAAATGAGGAAAGTCTGTTACGAAATAAGAAGCGCATGAAATACGTTAGCCCCTCCATACTCTATGGAGGGGCGCGGGATTACAAGAACATCCCACCGGAGACTTCTACGCGCTGGGCGTTCATCCAGCGCAGGTCATCGCTAAGCAGCGCGGCGATGGCATCGCCAATATCATCCGGCAGCCCCACTCTTCCGAGCGCCGTTTGCGCGGCAATATGCTGATTCACCTGCGCGTTATCCCTGACCACACCGCCGCCAAAATCGGTTTCAATCGCGCCGGGCGCAATAATATTGACCGAAATTCCGCGTTCTCCCAGCTCCTTCGCCTGGTAGCGCGTCAGCACCTCCATCGCGCCTTTCATTGAGGCGTAGGCCGCATAGCCCGGCAGCGCGAAACGCGCCAGTCCGCTGGAAACGTTGAGGATCCGCCCCCCGTCCTGCAATAACGGCAGCAGGCGTTGGGTAAGGAAAAACGGCCCCTTAAACTGGATGTTCATTAATTCATCAAACTGCGCCTCGCTGGTTTCAGCAAAGGGAATATTCAGGCCAATTCCGGCATTGTTCAATAAATAGTCGAAGGTCTCCCGCTGCCAGCGCTGCTGAAGCACTTCTCTTACCTTCTGAGCAAAACTGTCGAAACTGCCAACATCACCGACGTTTAGCGGTAATGCCGCGGCTTTCACGCCCGTTTGCTCAATTTCAGCCACCACGTCCAGCGCCGCCTGCGGGTTACTGTGCCAGGTCAGAATAATATCGGTTCCCTTTGCCGCCAGCTTTAATGCGGCGTTTTTTCCCAGTCCACGGCTACCGCCGGTGACTAAAGCGATACGTTGCGTCATCAGAAAACCCCTTCTTGGTTGCGTTTGCATCGCTGAAGAGCTTATTAGCTGCTATAAAAACAATAAATATGGCAAATTACGTTTTACTGTTTCATTAAAAACAACAATAGGCCGCCGGCATGGATAAAATTCACGCAATGCAGCTGTTCATCAGAGTCGCGGAGCTGGAAAGTTTTTCCCGCGCCGCCGATACCCTTGGCCTGCCGAAAGGAAGCGTCTCGCGCCAGATTCAGGCGCTGGAGAGCCACCTTGGGGTTCGTTTGCTGCATCGCACAACCCGCCGGGTACAGCTGACGCAGGATGGTATGGTTTATTACGAACGCGCCAGAGACCTGCTCAGCAATCTTGAAGAGCTGGACGGCATGTTTCAGCTTGACCCCTCCAGCATCAGCGGGCGTCTGCGGGTTGATATGCCCGTCGCCGTAGCGAAAAAGCTGGTCATTCCACAGCTGCCGGCATTTCTGCAGCAGTATCCCGGCATCGAACTGGAGCTCAGCAGCAGCGATCGGTTAGTCGACGTGGTTCGCGAGGGCTTTGACTGCGTGGTGCGCGTCGGTACGCTGAAAGATTCCGGGCTCATCGCGCGGCCGCTGGGCAAGCTAACGCAAATCAACTGCGCCAGCCCGCAGTACCTGACGCGCTTCGGCTATCCGCAATCGCTGGACGATCTCGCCGATCATGCGCTGATCCACTACGCAAGCAGCCTCGGGGTGCGCCCGCTGGGCTTCGAAGTGGTCAGCGAGGGCGCCGTCCGCTGGATCAAAACCGGCGGCGTCTTGACGGTGAACAGCACCGAGACCTATCAGGCGTCGTGCCTTGCGGGGCTGGGCATTATTCAGGTGCCACGGGTGGGGGTTCGGGAATGGCTGCGCACCGGCGAGCTGATAGAAATTCTGCCCCACTACCGCGCCGAGCCGCTGCCGGTGTCGCTCATTTATCCGCACCGGCGTAATCTCTCGCGCCGGGTACATCTGTTTATGGAATGGCTGGGCGGCTTAATGAAAAACTACGTTGATTAGGCCGAATAATGAAAAATCTGTATTTGAGAGCGTGCCGATATTCCCTGCCGGGTGCTGGCTGACGCTTTGCATGGCGTAAAAACCAACAATATCATGCCATTATCAAATTCTCCCAGGCCGATACAAACGCAGCGCAGCCGGGGAATAACACAAGAAAGCGCTTCAGTGATTCGCAGATTCCGACGCCCGATACCCCCGATACGCCCCATCCGTGATTTTACGTATATAATTTTTGAAGAATATCGCTGTAAAAAAGGAAGAAATAATTTATGACGCCGGAAAACGACGCTCAACGCCCAACCGAGGATCCGGGCCAGCAGCCGGATAAAAACAAAAGCGCGATGGCTGCGATAAACGACTCTACCGTGGCGAAAAAAGCCAACCAGGCGCTGAAAAGCGTCACCGGAACGGCGGAAAAAGTTCAGCGTAACCATATGGTCGCCCATATCATCCGCGCCGCGGAGCGCTTTAACGACAGGCTGGGTAATCAGTTTGGCGCGGCAATCACCTACTTCTCGTTTTTATCGATGATCCCAATCCTGATGGTCTCTTTTGCGGCCGCCGGTTTTGTTCTCGCCTCGCATCCCACGCTGCTACAGGACATCTTCGATAAAATCCTGCTTAACGTTAGCGACCCGACGCTGGCGGCAACGCTGAAAAATACCATCAATACCGCCGTACAGCAGCGTACCGCCGTCGGTATTGTGGGTCTGCTGGTGGCGCTCTACTCCGGCATTAACTGGATGGGCAACCTGCGTGAGGCCATTCGCGCCCAGTCGCGCGACGTCTGGGAACGCACGCCGCAGGATCAGGAGAAAATTTGGGTTAAGTATTTCCGCGACTTTATCTCGCTGATCGGCCTGCTGGTTGCGCTGGTCATTACCTTGTCGATCACCTCTATCGCCGGCTCGGCCCAGCAGATGATTATCTCGGCGCTTTATCTTGATTATATCGAGTGGCTGAAACCGGCGTGGCGGCTGATTGGCCTCGCGATTTCCATCTTCGCCAACTATCTGCTGTTTTTCTGGATTTTCTGGCGGCTCCCGCGCCACCGCCCTCGCCGTAAGGCGCTGATTCGCGGCACCCTGATTGCGGCCGTCGGCTTTGAGATAATCAAAATCATTATGACCTGGACGCTACCGGCGCTGGTGAAATCCCCATCCGGGGCGGCATTCGGTTCGGTGTTGGGGATAATGGCCTTCTTCTATTTTTTCGCCCGCCTGACGCTGTTCTGCGCCGCATGGATTGCTACCGCCGAATATAAAGACGACCGCCGGATGCCGGGCAAAGCCCACGACTAAACCATCACTGGGCTGAATAAAAGACGCAAAATTCAGCCCAACCTGGCATTTCAGCATATAAATCCAACATGTAACTTTTATTTAACCTAAACCTGGTTTTATCGACCATTATTTGAATTTTGTGAAGCATTTCATAGAAGTTATTTTTCTGGCACAGAAATTATTCACTTTTTGCTTCTTTTTTCGCCTCTCTCGCCCCTTGTTACAGATTGAAATGTCCCCAAGGCTGTGGCTATATGGCCTTTCGTTCGCAAAAAATAAGAAAGATCTATGCAAGCCACAGCCACAACACTCGACAACGCGCAGGACACCGTTCCGGTTAACTCACGCAATAAAGTCGTCGTCGCCTCACTCATTGGTACCGCCATCGAGTTCTTCGACTTCTACATCTATGCCACCGCGGCGGTTATCGTATTCCCGCACATTTTCTTCCCGCAGGGCGATCCCGCCGCCGCGACGCTACAATCGCTGGCGACCTTCGCTATCGCCTTTATTGCGCGCCCTATCGGTTCAGCGGTCTTTGGCCACTTCGGCGACCGCGTAGGCCGTAAAGCGACCCTCGTCGCCTCGCTGCTGACGATGGGGATCTCCACCGTGGTTATCGGCCTGCTGCCCGGCTATGAAACCATTGGCATTATGGCACCGGTGCTGCTGGCGCTGGCGCGCTTTGGTCAGGGGCTCGGCCTTGGCGGCGAATGGGGCGGCGCGGCGCTGCTGGCGACGGAAAACGCCCCGCCGCGCAAGCGCGCGCTGTATGGCTCATTCCCACAGCTGGGCGCGCCTATCGGCTTCTTCTTCGCGAACGGCACCTTCCTGCTGCTCTCCTGGCTGCTGACCGACCAGCAGTTTATGGAATGGGGCTGGCGTATGCCGTTTATCTTCTCCGCCGTGCTGGTCATTATCGGCCTGTACGTCCGCGTTTCGCTGCACGAGTCGCCGGTGTTCGCTAAGGTAGCCGCCGCGAAAAAACAGGTCAAAATCCCGCTGGGCACGCTGCTGACCAAACACGTGCGCGTCACCGTTCTCGGCACCTTTATCATGCTGGCGACCTATACGCTGTTTTACATCATGACCGTCTACTCCATGACCTTCAGCACCGCCGCCGCGCCGATTGGCCTCGGCTTGCCGCGTAACGAAGTGCTGTGGATGCTGATGATGGCGGTTATCGGTTTTGGCGTGATGGTACCGGTGGCGGGCCTGCTGGCGGATGCATTCGGCCGTCGTAAGAGCATGGTCGTGATTACGACCCTGATCATCCTCTTCGCGCTGTTTGCCTTTAAACCGCTGCTCGGCTCCGGCAACCCGCTGCTGGTCTTTGCCTTCCTGCTGATTGGCCTGAGCCTGATGGGGCTGACCTTTGGCCCCATGGGCGCGCTGCTGCCGGAGCTGTTCCCGACGGAAGTTCGCTATACCGGCGCATCGTTCTCCTATAACGTCTCGTCGATCCTCGGGGCATCCGTGGCGCCGTACATCGCCGCCTGGCTGCAGGGCAACTACGGTCTGCCTGCGGTAGGGCTCTATCTGGCCGCCATGGCGGCGCTGACGATGATCGCGCTGCTGCTGACTCACGAAACGCGTCATCAATCGCTGTAACTCTCCCTCCACGCCCCTGGCCATCCGGCCAGGGGCGTCTCCTTGCCGACTATTTTTTCATCTGCGACAGAATTGCCCGACACTGGTTCGCCTCGCCTTCGGCGGGTGAGATCAGCGCCAGCAGCGCGGCGGCCGGCGTCACCAGGGTCGCCAGCGCTGCCGCTACCGCGCCGCGGGCAATCAGCGGCCCCGCCTTCACGCCCGCATTCGGCGACTTAAAGGTGCCGCGCACGTAGAGCGGTGAACGCAGGGTGATAATGCGAAAGCCTTTGCTTTCCGGATCGATAGTGAGGTCCAGCTGCTCTGAGGCAAAGCTGGCGGTACCGGTGACGTTGATCAACGCATTTTCCGTATCAAAGGCAAACACCTGCGGCCGGGCGACGCCGTTGACCACGTCGATATTGGCCGCCGCGCAGTTCACCCGCACCTCATCATCGCCAAAGATCTGCCCGATGATAAAGTTACCGACGTTCAGACCGAGGATCTCCATCAGGTTGCGGCTAATTAAACCGTCGTTCATCAGCAGCTTCAGGTTACCGTTACTGTTGCCCAGCAGCGCGGCGACGGAGTTGCCGGTGCCGCGAAGCTGCACATCGCCGTTCATTTCGCCGAGGGTTTTCTGCATCATCTCCACGTTTGGCATCAGCGCTTTCAGCTTCAGGCGGCGCGCCTGCAGGTTCGCCGTCCCCTGCAGCGGTTTTTTATCCCCTTCAAGATGAATGCTGCCGGCAATCGTGCCGTTGGCCAGCCCCAGACGCAGCGGCTGCAGGCGCAGGTCGCCCCGTTCGAGGATCACGTGGGTGGAGAGGTCGCTGATGGGGAGCGTGCCGCCGTGCTCAATGCGCCGTCCTTTAAAGCGCACATCGGCATCCATCACCTGCCACTTATCGGTTTCAAAGCGGTCATACGGCAACACTTTTCCGGCCGGCTGCGGGGAGGCCTCGCCTTTGCGCCGTTCGGTCTGGCTGCCTTTACCGCCGGAGTCGACGCCAATCAGCGGCCCCAGATCCGCCAGCCTTAGCTGTCTGGACTCAAGGTCGCCCTCCAGCTTAGGCCGGGGTTTACCGGTGCTGTAGGTCAGCGATCCGTGGATATCGCTCTCGCCGATGCGGCCATTAAAATCCTGATAGACGAAGCGTGAACCGTTTTTCTCCTTGAAGGTGGCCCGCAGATGCCCGTCGGTCGAAAAGGCCGGCGTATCCGGCAGCAGCACGCCGGTCAGGTCATAGAGATCGCCCAGCGAGTCCCCGGAAAACTTCAGCCGCAGATCGACGCCGCCGAGGTTAAGCGGATCGCTGACCGTGCCGGTAAACGCGACCCGGGTATTGCCGGAACGAAAATCCCCCTGCAGGGGGAACGGTGTCCCTTCGCTGCGCAGCGCCAGCATGCCGCCGATTTTGCCGCTACCGGAGAGCGGCTGTCCGTTGTAGCTCCCTTTCGCCTGCAGGCCGAAGACGTAATCGCCTACTTTCTGCGGCTGCCCTTTCCCCTTCTCGCCGGTCACTTCACTGAACGCCAGCGGCTTACCGAGCGGATCAACCACGATCGTCACGTCAGCGCGCGACACTTTGTCATCAACGGCAATCTTGCCGCGATCGAAAAGAATATTGTCGAGGCGGAAAGACCAGCTGGAAGGCGCCGCATCTTTCTCCGACGACCCCGCCGAAGCCAGGTCGAAAGTCCAGTTGTTGGTCTTCTCCGATAGTCGGATCAGCCGCGCGTCGGGCTGTTCAAGCTTAATCCACGGCAGATAGACCGTTTTGCTGAGCAGCGCCAGCGGGGCGAGAGTCGCCTCAACGCGCGGCAGGTGGACCATTGTGACCTGCGGGATATCAGGGGGGTTGCCAAGGACGATATCTTCGGCATGAACGTGCGGCCAAGGGATCCAGCTTCGCCAGCCGCTCTCGCCGGGCTGGCGTTCCCAGACGACGCCCAGATCGCCGCGAATCGCGAACGGGCGGTTCAGCTCGGCAGAGACTTTCTGGTTGATCGTCGGCTTCAGGCGGTTCCAGTCAAAGGTCGCCAGCACGATAAAAAACAGAACGATCAGTACGACAATCGTTCCCAGGATAATAGCCACGGTTTTTCGGGTTCTGCTCATCCCTTCTGCACTCCTTTTGCGTCTCGTCACTCCTGAATATAGTTGAGAAACGCCATTTGCTCCGCCGAATGAGGTTTTCGTCACATAATCCGCGTCAGGTCAAAAAAATAATGGAACGTTGTTTTAATATCATTGACCATCAAAGCGCCCCAGCGCACACTAGGGTTAATATTGATTTAATTTCAGGTCATCACTATGTCGAAGAAAATTGCCGTCATTGGCGAATGCATGATTGAGCTGTCAGAGAAAGGCGCAGCGGTTAATCGCGGCTTTGGCGGCGACACCTTAAACACTTCCGTCTACATCGCTCGCCAGACCGACGCCAGCGCGCTGGGCGTGCACTACGTTACCGCCCTGGGCACGGACACCTTCAGCCAGCAGATGCTCGAATCCTGGCAGCGCGAGAACGTTCAGACTGACCTGATTCAGCGCATGGCCGACCGTTTACCGGGCCTCTACTACATCGAAACCGACGAGAGCGGCGAGCGCACCTTTTACTACTGGCGCAACGAAGCCGCGGCGAAGTTCTGGCTGGAGAGCGAGCAGTCTGCGGCCATCTGCGAAGAGCTGGCGACCTTTGATTATCTGTATCTTAGCGGGATCAGCCTGGCGATCCTCAGCCCGACCAGCCGCGAGAAGCTGCTGACCCTGCTGCGGGAATGCCGGGCAAACGGCGGCAAGGTTATCTTTGATAATAACTATCGTCCGCGCCTGTGGAGCAGCAAAGAGGAGACGCAGCGGGTTTATCAGCAGATGCTGGCCTGCACCGACATCGCGTTCCTGACCCTCGATGACGAAGACGCGCTGTGGGGCGAGAAGCCGGTTGCGGAAGTGATTGCCCGCACCCACGCCGCCGGCGTTGAAGAAGTGGTGGTTAAGCGCGGCGCAGACTCCTGCCTGGTGGCGATTGCCGGCCAGCCGCTGCGGGAAGTCCCGGCCGTTAAGCTGCCGAAAGAGAAAGTGGTTGATACCACGGCGGCGGGCGATTCGTTCAGCGCCGGCTACCTGGCCGTACGCCTGACCGGCGGCGACGCCGAATCTGCGGCAAAACGCGGACACCTGACCGCCAGCACGGTGATCCAGTATCGCGGCGCGATTATCCCGCGCGAGGCGATGCCGCAGTAATTTTCGATTGCGTGACGCCCGCCTGCGAGAACCCCGGCTGGCGCTGCGCTTAGCCGGGCTACGGGTTTACCGCCGTCTGCGGGCCGGTAGCCCGAAGCGCCGCCTCCGGGAAAATCTCCGGGCCAACCCAGCAATACGTAAAACAGATTAGCCATAAACCTCACCGGATAGCCACGCTATCCGGTTTTGCTTTACTGTGCTGGCGGGATATCCGTCGCTTCGTTACGCCCTTCCACAACATCACCGGCGGCGCTCGACGCCGCTGCGGCCGCTGGCGCGGGCACCATCAGCTTTTCCCACGTCGCCTGCAGTTCCTTCATGTTGTATTCCGGCTCGCCCTGCGGCTGCTGCAACACCAGCGCCATATCCTGCGACAGCTGCTGACGCAGGTACTGATTCAGCATGTCGACCGTCAGCGAATTGAGAAACTCCTGACGCAGTTTCTGATACTGCTCGGGCGCGATATCCACCACCTGATTTTGCAACGAACGCATCCGCTGGCTAATCAGGATGTACGTATCGGTGCGCGCATAGGTGGCAAACAGCTTCTGCAGTTCGAGGTTTTTCTGCGCGATCAGGGCATCAAACTCCTCCTGCGGCAGGCCGCGATCGCGGACTTTCGCCAGTTCGCGCGCCACGGTCGTTAAGTTGGCGTTCAGGCGCTCGCCCGGCGATTCGATATTGATCGCGCACTGGGCGCGCTGGTAGAGCACGCGGCAGTCAAAGCCAAGGCCGATATCCTTGATATTACTTTTGCTCAGATTCTGCTGTACGTGCCAGAACAGCGCTTCCCGGGCAAGATCGTCGCGCCAGTAGCGCTGCAGCGCGACCGAGTCGCGGATCGGCTGCCACGGCGCATCCCACATCAGCGACAGCTTATCCTGGCGCACCGCATCGGTCATGATGCTGACCGGCGTCGTCGGCAGCGGCGACAGCGTAGGAACCGCCACCGGCGTTTCGCGCTTGCCCTTCAGGCCGCCGAAAGTTTTGTTGATTTGTTCCGCGACGCTGCGGCTATCCACGTTGCCGACCACAATCAGGGTCATGGCATCCGGGGTGTACCACTTGTGGTAATACTCTTTTAGCTGAGCAATATCCACCGGCTGCTTCAGCGGCGCCGCCGGATCGTGCCCCAGCATGGTGGAGCCTTTTAGCCGATAGCGCCACCAGCCTTCTTTGGTATCCGCAGGCCAGGTCGCCACCATGTCTTCGCCCTGCAGCGCGTGGTTGACGGTTTCCGGGGAGATCGACATTTTACCGCTGGCGCTGGCCAGCCAGCTCAGCGCCTCTTTCAGCAGGTCGTTACGGTTATTCGGTATGCTCAGGTTAAACAAACTGTAGTCATAAGAGACGATGGCGGGCGGCAGAGGACGCTTCGGGTCAATACTCTGCTGCCATAGCGAACGGGCCTGCATGGTCGGGAGGCCACCGTTTTGCGTCAGCGCGAGGCGCGGGATAAAGTGGCTAAAGCCGCTCTGCTGAGTGCTTTCGCTCAGCGAGCCAATATTCACGGACAGGCGAACTTCGATACGATCGCTGGGACGCTGCGGGGTGGCTAAAACCTGCCACTGAAACCCATTCGCCAGTGTCCCCTGTTGCCAGGCCGGGTCCGGCTGGAGCGCTTCTGCCTGCACATAACCGACCGTCGCCATCATCAGCAAACCACCGGTTAAGAGTCGAATTTTTGTGCCCTGCATGTGAACCCCTGATGAACAATCCTGGTTACAACAGCGGCCCACGGGAGGGCCGCCGAAAAAATATGGTGAGTTAAGTACGTCGGTTAGACCACACGGAGATGAAAATGTCGCATGTTGACGTGAAATAAACATAAGGGTCACCGCCGCGCAAGCGACAGTGACCCCTAATTATGCGCAGGAGCCCGTAGTCCAGCAAGGGACAACGGGCCTAACAGATGGATTTATGAGGATAATTCGTGCGATTTGCTTACCGGAGTACGGTTGTTCAGCACATCATCCAGCTGTTTCGCGTCCAGCTCTTTGACCCATTTAGCGACAACGATGGTCGCGACGCCGTTACCCACCAGGTTGGTCAGAGCGCGCGCCTCGGACATAAAGCGGTCGATGCCAAGAATGAGCGCCAGACCGGCGACCGGCAGGTGCCCGACGGCGGAAATCGTCGCCGCAAGGACGATAAAGCCGCTGCCCGTCACCCCCGCCGCGCCTTTTGAGGAGAGCAGCAGCACCACCAGCAGGGTGATCTGATGGAAAATATCCATATGGCTGTTCGTCGCCTGGGCGATAAACACCGCCGCCATCGTCAGGTATATTGAGGTGCCATCGAGGTTAAAGGAGTACCCCGTCGGGATCACCAGCCCCACCACCGACTTACGGCAGCCCAGCTTCTCCATCTTATCGAGCATACGCGGCAGCGCCGACTCGGATGAAGACGTCCCCAGGACAATCAGCAGCTCTTCGCGGATATAGCGGATAAATTTAAAGATGCTGAAGCCGGTGGCTTTGGCGATCGACCCCAGCACCACCACCACAAACAGGATGCAGGTGATGTAGAAGCAGACGATCAGTTGGCCAAGCTGCACCAGCGTACCGACGCCGTATTTCCCAATGGTAAAGGCCATGGCCCCGAACGCGCCAATCGGCGCCAGGCGCATGATCATATTGATGATGCCGAAGATCACCTGCGAGAAGCTTTCGATAACGTTAAAAATCAGCTGGCCTTTGCTACCGAGGCGATGCAGCGCGAAACCAAACAGCACCGCAAACATCAGCACCTGCAGAATGTTGCCGCTGGCAAAAGCGCCAATCACGCTGCCGGGGATAATATCGAGCAGGAACGCTACGATGCCCTGATCTTTCGCCTGTTCGGCGTAAACCGCCACGGCCTTCGCGTCGAGGGTCGCCGGGTCAACGTTCATTCCCGCGCCGGGCTGCACCACGTTTACAATGATCAGGCCGATGATCAGCGCAATTGTGCTCACGATTTCAAAGTAGAGCAGCGCCACCGCCCCGGTGCGGCCGACGGCTTTCATGCTCTCCATCCCGGCAATCCCCGTCACGACGGTACAGAAGATAACCGGGGCAATAATCATTTTAATCAGCTTAACGAAGGCATCGCCGAGGGGTTTCATCTGCGCACCCAGTTCCGGGTAAAAATGGCCCAGCAGAATACCGATCGCTATGGCCGAGAGAACCTGGACATAGAGGCTTTTAAAGAAAGAGATTTTCATAGGGTGTCCTTTGGAGATAACCACAGACCTTGAGGGGGTATTGCGTCCGTGGCTTAAAAATAACACCCATGAAACATTTCAGAAATAACGAGTGATGAAATTGCAATGTAATTGTTAATTTATTTGAACTGACTCGCATAAGCTAACAATGTTGTTACAAACTTGCATCCTCAACATCACCGGGTAAAAAACGGGCCATAAAAGCCTCAGGCGGCATGGCGCAGCCAAAAAGATACCCTTGCACCGTCTCGACGCCCGCCTCCTGCAGCCAGCGATACTGGGTATCGGTTTCGACGCCCTCCGCGACAATGTGCAGATTCAGCCCCCGCGCCAGCTGGATAATCGCGGGCACCATGCTGATGTCATCGGGCAGCATATCGATAAAGACTTTATCGATTTTCAGGATGTCTACCGGCAGCGATTTAATATGCTGCAGCTGGCGCAGGCCGGCGTAGCCCATACCAAAGTCATCGAGGGCAATCCGCACGCCCGCTTCACGCAGCGGACGCAGCAGGGAAATAATCGCCTGCAGGTCGTCAATCCGACGGCTTTCAGTGACTTCCAGTACCAGCGTACCCGGCGCGATACGATAGCGCGCGAGCAGCGCCAGCATCTCCTCGCCGCGATCGTGATGCAGCAGCTGCAGCAACGACACGTTGACCGACAGCGGCAACATGATCCCCTGATTTTGCCAGGCGGCAAGCTGCCGGCAGGCCTCTTCCATCACCCAGTAGCCGACCGGTACCATCAGCCCGCAGGCTTCGATACGCTCAATCAGATCGCCCGGCAGCGACCAGCTGCCGTCCGCCTGACGCTGACGCAGCAGCACTTCCGCACCGCACACCTCGCCGCTGTGGGTATCCACCTGCGGCTGCAGCCAGATGGCAAACTGCTGGTTATCAAGCGCCGTCAGAATATCGTGCTCTTCCATTAAGCGGCGCTGCGCTTTTTCCATCTGCTGCGGATCGAAGAACTCAATCTGGTTTTTCCCTTTACGACGCGCGGTTACGGCGGCGGAAAACGCCCGACGGTAGAGCTGTTCGGCGTTAATTTCGCCGTTAAACATCGCGATACCGACGCTGGCGCAGGGGCGCAGCTGGATGCCGTGCAGCGGCAAACGTTCATTTAAGACAGTGAGTACTTGCTTACTTAACGTCACAGCCTGCCAGGGTTCGTCAATGCCGTGGGCCAGAATCGCGAAGTCGTAGCCGCTCACCTGAGCCAGCACCATCTGCGCCGGGATAATCGCCCGCAGCTTTTCAACCAGGGTTAGCAGCAGCATTTCACGCTGCGTCTCTTTCAGTACGCCAGCGGTATCCTGTAGCGTTTCGCAGGCGATAATCAGCAGCGCCGAGGCCTGCGGTCGCGCGACGGTTTGCTCCAGCATAGCCATTAGAAAGGCTTTGTTCGGCAGCTCGGATACCGGAAAACGAGTCGATTGCAAAGAGAGTTCATCGTGCAGGCGCAGCAGCGTCTGCTGATTACGGTTGTAGCTGCGCACCAGCATGCCGATTTCATCGTCATGATGGAGACGCGGCAGCGTGAGCTGATGGCCCAAACGCTCGTGCTGCGGGACATCGTTTAGCTCACGGGCGATTTTACGCAGCGGTCGTACCATCAGACGGTTGATGCACCAGGTGATCGCCACCGTCAGCATCAGCACCAGAAGCAAGTAAGCGGTCACTAACGTCGCCAGCGCGCTCATGACGAATTTATACATGCGGTATGAGTCGGCCTGGAGCACCAGATAGGCCAGCGGCTGTGGGTTAGCGGGCCGTTCAAGGGAGTAGATAGGCAGCGAAATCTGTACCGGCAGTTCAAACATACGGGTGATGGTTACCGGTACCGGGCGCTCGGGGATAAAGCGCATCCGCAGCGCCTGGAACTGATTGGGCAGGACAACATCCGCCCGGCTGACGATGCCTGCGGGTTGAATACGGCTCAGAATGGCTTCCGCCTCAGGGATATCGGCTTTCAGGATAGCCGCTGACAGCGGTTCGCGAACGGAGCGCGCGATGCTTTCTAACTGCGTGGCCGTGGTAAAGCGACTCTGCTGAACAAAGTGGAACAGCAGAATAGAACAGAAGACCAGTACAAACGCCATGGACACGCTCGCGACCATCGCCATCTGTTTAATTGTAAGTGAACGGCTGACGCGCAACGGGGTTCTCCACTGAAACTGAACGCATATCGGGTATAGGTCCCTCTCACCGATCGTTATCAGGCTGATTATATACTCAAATTGTTCGCTCACGCCCGCAAGGCCGCGAAGCAATACCATCGGGACGCTTTCCCGGAGGCAGCGCTATGCGCCTGTCCGGGCTACAAAATCCGCAGGCGGCGCGGGCCGGTAGCCCCGGTAAGCACAGCGCGACCGGCGGACATTCCCGGGTCGCGGCTGACGCCTTACCCGGGCTACAAAATTGCCCGGCCTACATGTTCACAGCCGCCATCGGGCCGCTTTCCCGGAGGCGGCGCTATGCGCCTGTCCGGGCTACAAAACCCGCAGGCGGCG
>NZ_CAXSXW010000002.1:159525-316293 GCF_964241505.1 Klebsiella sp. Q11 | reverse complement strand
CGGGCCGGTAGCCCCGGTAAGCACAGCGCGACCGGGGAACATTCCCGGGTGGCGGCTGACGCCTTACCCGGGCTACAAAATTGCCCGGCCTACACGTTCACAGCCGCCATCGGGACGCTTTCCCGGAGGCGGCGCAATGCGCCTGTCCGGGCTACAAAATCCGCAGGCGGCGCGGGCCGGTAGCCCCGGTAAGCACAGCGCGACCGGGGAACATTCCCGGGTGGCGGCTGACGCCTTACCCGGGCTACACGCTCACAACCACCATCGGGCCGGTAGCCCGGACAAGGCGCCCCTGGCGCCGCCTCCGGGATGCAGCGCGCTATGCAGCTTCCGCGCCACCGGAGGGGAAATCGGGCTGCCTGGCCGGAGGCAACGAGTATACGCGAAGAGCGCCGTGGAGTGGCGCCCTGTCGCATAATTCAGCCTAATCTGCTACCAGTCGGCATAAGGAACCAACGGCTGCGGCGGCATATCCATATCGCCCTGCCAGCCGGAAGCCGAATAGCGAACGTACAGCAGCGCATGGCTCGGGGTGTAATCCTTCGCCTGCTGGATATCCACCGCCGCCCCGACAAACCAGTTGCTGGTCACCCGTCGTTCAACCAGCGCCCGCGCGGTATAGCCGACGCCAGAACTGCTGCTGCCTTCTTCCGTGAGCTGGCTGGCATCATGACGATACTGCGAAGGAATCAAATTGAGCAGCGGATAGCGCGCCTCGGTTTTGGTGCGCGAGTGGGACCACGACACCGATCCCCCCAGCTCCCATGACCAGTTCGCCGTCCGCTGACGCCAGGTGACCGGCACCGAGAAGGAGACATATTCCTGCGGACTGTAGTAACCGCCCTGACCCAGCGTATAGCCGCTGAGATCCTTATCGTAGTGCCAGAGCATATTGTTCAGACCGACGGTGACCCGGCGGTTATCTTCGTTAACCACTTTATAGTAGTAGCCGGTCATCCAGCGCACGCGCCAGTTGTCGGCGACGTTTTTCCCGGTCAACTGGTCGACGCCCAGCGAAGACCAGACGCCGTTGGCCTCGCCTTTATCGTAGCTCAGACTCAAACCGCCGCCGTCGGCGCGCACCCCGCCCCAGGTCTTGCCGGTATGGCCGTCGTTAGGGTTATCCTTCTGCCCGCCAAAGGCCAGCAGCGAGCTGGAAATGGGGCGTCGGTGGAGGTTCACGGTGTAGCCCAGCGGGCCAACGTCGCTGCTGTAGCTCAGGCCGCCCACCACATCAACGACGTTAAAGCCCATCGGCGTGGTGCCGATATCGCCGCTCCAGGTATCGTTCTTCCAGCCCACCGCGACGCTGGCGCCGCTATCGCTCTGATGTTTGCTGCCGCCGCTACAGGCGATTTCACCGCAGGTGCCCCAGCTCGGCGAATAGCTGCCGTCGCTGTTCGTCGAAAAACTCCCGGCATCCATATTAACCAGATCGGTACGGAAGAACATTCGCCCGTCGGCCAGCGGCGCATCCACATGCAGCATCGTGGTATGGGCTTTCAGGTCGGAATAGCCGCCGGTACCGCTGGAGCCCCAGTAATCATGTTCGAGGGTGACGTTAAGATCCTGCTGACGATAAAGATCGGCGGCGTCGCTGCGGATCCCGCGCTTCAGCCAGTCATCGCTGCTGTCGTTACGTGTCAGCCGCGTAAAGGTGTCGTTATCCTGCGGGCGTTCGCGGGCGACGCCGGAGGCCACCATTGCATCTTTATAGCCTTCCAGCGCCTGCTGCGGCTCGCCGTTCTGCGCCTGGAAACGCGCGGCGTCGCGCAGCACCAGCGCGCTTTCCATCGACGGCGGCTGCGCTTTCGCCTGCGGAACGATGCGGGCGAAGGTTTGCTGCGCCTGAGCGCGATCGCCCAACCCGGCCTGCGCCTGGGCGATACGCCGCTGCATATTGATAGAATCGATATCTTCGCCCTTGAGCTGCGCCACCTGGGCGCGGGCGGCGTTTTTATCGCCATCGGCAAGATACACTTCCGCCAGGCCCAGACGCGCATCGCCGTTGTCAGGCTGCTGCCCCAGCACCCGCTGATATTCAGCAATTGCCGTCTGGCTGTCGCCGCGCTGCTGCGCCCAGTCCGCCAGCGTGAGCGCGTAGCGCACCGACGTCGGCTGCTGGTTAATCAGGGCGATCGCCCTGGCTTCCTGGCCGCTATCGCGCAGCTGATTGGCCTGGCGCAACACGTTATCGCTTTGCAGGCGCGCCTCCAGCTCGCGAATATTGTCCGTCCACTGCCCGCGCGGCAGGGCGTTAATCTGCGCCAGCGCCATCTCATCCTGATTATTCCCGGATAGATAGAGGCCGTAGGCGTAAACCCGGTCGGCATCGCCGGGCTGGCGGTTGACCATCGCGCGCATGATGGCATCGGCTTCGCTGCGGCTGCCCGCGCTGACCAGATCCCGCGACAGGCGGTAGGCGATCCACACGCTATCCGGATCCAGCGCCAGCCGTCTGCGCTGCACTTCCGCCGCCTGCGCCCAGTTGCCCTGGCTCTCCAGCGCTTCGGCCTGTTTCTCCAGCCGATCGTTCGTCAGGCTGCGTTCGATATCATCAATGCTGCGCCGCTGGCCCGGCGACAGGCTGGCGATGTACGCGCTGGCTTTTTCCGGCGATTCGGCGCGATACAGATTCGCCAGACCGCGCACCGCCAGGCTGTTGCCGCGATCCATTCGCAGCGCGCGCTGGTAGTAGCGCTCCGCCGCCGCGTTTTCTTTACGCGCCGCCGCCACGTCCCCCAGCCCCAGCACCGCATAGCTGTCGGTATTGTCTATGCGCTGCGCCTGGGCGTAATGATTTTGCGCCTGCGCCAGCTGGCCGCTTTTGAGGGCGCTATCGCCCTGCTTAATCAGCAGCCAGTAGCGGTTAGTCTTGAGCAGGCTGTCCCACTTATCGCGGCTCGGGCTATCCGGGTCCATTTTGATGGCTTTACTCAACTGGGCAACCGCCCGCGCCCGATCGCCGCGCTGGGAGTACGCCTGCCCCAATGCGCCAACCGCGTCGCTGTCTTTGGCATCCGCCCGCACAGCCTGCTGCAAATCGGCCACGGCCACCGAACCTTTCCCGGCCTTCACCGCCGCCAGCCCCTCCGCGCGATCGCGGAACGTCGGGTCTTTTAGCTGCGTCTGCTGCTGAGCGAGCAGGACGCGGGCATTCGCCGAGGTGGAACCGGTGGGAAACTGCATGAGAAAGCGCTGCAGCGCCTGCACGCTGGCCCGGCTGACCGGCATACTTTTCACTTCGTTAAACCAGATGTCCGCCGCGATACCGCGCCCCGCCGCCGAGCGGGACATCTGCTCCAGATAAGCAAATCCCTCTTCCGGCTTATTATCGCCAAACATCTGTTTCGCCAGCGCCGTTTGCAGCGGGACGTTGCCCGGCAAGCGGGCGTTGAGTTTTTTCAGCTGATTGATACCTTCGTTGTGACGGGCGGGCAGCCGCGCCACCAGCGTCCAGTACTCAATCGCCGCGTCATCATCATCAGGAACGCCGTTAAACAGCTTCTCGTAAGCGGCGATGGCCTCATCAACCTTCCCGGCCACGCCCAGCAGACGAGCCTGCTGCAGCTCCTGGCGACCGTCGCCGGTGCTGCTTTTCATTTCGTCGCGCGAGGCTTTCAGCTCGGGCGATTCCGGCGCCAGCTTCGCCAGACGCTCCAGCTGCTGCTTCGCGCCGGCGGTATCGCCCTGGCGGAGAAGATAGCGCATCCGCGCGGCAACAACGTCCGGGTTATTCGGGTCGATCAACTCCAGGCGATAGAGCGACTGGCGCACCAAATCCTCACGTTTGCTGGCCTCGCCGAGGCGGACCTGCTCCAGTAGATGCTCCTGAACAGGCGTAGTCGCGGCGTGCGCCAGCGGCATCAGCGCGACGCCTAAGGAGAGGGTGAATAAGCTTAGTGAGAACTTGTGCATTCCTGGTTCCAGTCAGGCCGTAATTCGCCACCGGCGGTGAAGCGAAAACGGTGTTGATCCCATCCCTGGCCGAAAAGGGTCAGGACCGCGCTGTAGTAAGCATCCGCGCCGGGATAGTTATCGGCGACGCGCTGGCGCTGAATGGCGCGTGCATCTTCCTTCTGCAAGAAAGGCAGTAGCGCAGCGGAGAAGCCAACCGGACCGTTGCCGGTAGTTTTACCGGTCGCGATGTTGGTTTTTTCCGGCGGCACGCCCTGGTCAATCGTCTGGGTCGCCATCGGTTTAAAACGCGCCAGCAGGCGAGCTTTTTGCTTATCGCCGTCATCGAGCATACCGACCCACAGATAGACGCGAATGGCGTCATAGCTGCCGATAATGGGTTTATCCGCTTTCAGCTGCCAGCCTTTGCTTTTTTCGTAACGCACCCAGTCAGGCGAAAAACCTTTCGGCGCGGTTTCCAGCAGCAGACGCAGATTGCCGTCGCGTATCTTCGGCCAGGGAGCGCCAAACGCGGCAAAATAGGTCGCCAGCTGCGGCGGCAGATAGCTGGGATTAAAACGCCAGCCGCGGTCATCGACGAAGCCGACTCTCCCCGGCAGAATCATCGGCCCCAGCCCCGGTACGGTGGCGACCTCTTCGTCGGCAATGCGCGCCAGCAGCGCCTTGCCCACCTCGGTGTACTGAGGCGTGTCCCACAGACGTCCGGCCTCCAGCAGCACCCAGGCTATCCACAAATCGGAGTCCGAAGCTGAATTGTTGTCCAGTACCGTCCACTCGTCATCGCTCTTTTTCCCCCACAGCCAGCCCGGGAGATGCGCACGCAAATCGCCCTCGGCAAGGTTGTTTTGCGTCCACTCGAACAGCTTGCGGAAGCCGTCGCGATCGTTAGCCGCCAGAGCAAAGAACAGCCCGTAGCTTTGTCCTTCCGAAGTGGTGATTTTTCGCGCATCGCTGGGGTCGATAACCCGCCCTTCGGCGCTGACGTACTCTTTTTTAAACTGCTCCCAGGCCGGCCACTGGCAGGCGGCGCTCACCTGCGCCGCCGCCAGCATCAATACCGATAACACCACACCGCGCACCGCGTTCATCATCAATTACTCATCATCAAGGTCGAGGCGGCGACGGCTGATAATGCGCAGCATGCGCCATAGCACCCATGCCAGCAGGACGATGCTGACCGCGGCCAGAATAGCCAGCAGCACCGGATGGCTGGAGAGCGCAAACCAGATACGTTCGAACCACGGCAGGTGCCCGATATAGTAAATATCGCCCACCCTCAGGCTGTTGACGCCCGACTCACGAATCACCGCAACGGAACCAAACATCGCCGCGCGTTTACCGCTGTCGTTAAGCGCCTGGGTCAGCAGTTCGTTGCCGCGCGGGCTGTCGGCCAGCAGCGCCACGACGCTGCGCTGATCGTTGTACGGCGACTGGAAGCCAATAATCGCCGCCATCGGCCCGGTCGACGTGACGTCGGTGCGGGTATTCGGCGTTCTGGCCTCGGTATCGGGATAGATGCTGGCCAGATCGTAGTGGCGCATCGGCGTTTTCACCCAGCTTTTGGTCGCTTCAACCAGCAGGTTGATTTTCGTGTCGTCCTTCAGCGCCTGCGGAATGGAGCCAATCAGCAGCAGATCGGCGTCTTTGTCCTTAATCTGGCTGCCGTCGTCGGTCATGCGCAGGTTAATGGCCGCCAGGCCGGTTTGCGCGCCAATGCCGCCGGCCGTCTCCAACAGCGTGGCAACCTGGCCCTCGGTCGGCGATTTGGGCACCACGACCAGGGTATCGGCGAGATCGGCCATCCGGCTGTACGGGAAGCCCGCGTTAGCAAATACGCGCAGATCCGGCATCGCCATAAAGTGATAGTACTTCGAGAAGTCGATGGTCGAGTCATCGCCTATCACCACGTGGTTCTGCACCGGCTGGAAGGTAATACAGTTATCGATAGAACCGCCCGGCATCGGGTTCATATACTGGAAGTCGAAGCGCAGCTGATTCATGGCGCCGAGGCGCAATGCCGGGATCGTCACTTCCGTTTTGCCGTCCAGCAGCCCCTGCAGCACCGGCAGGCGTAGTATCAGCTTATTCACATCCTGCGAGCTGTTGAGGCTGAAGGACTGTAAGAACCGATCGTTCAGGCTGATATCCATGCGCGAGCTGTCCTTGATAGGCGGCATGGTGTAGCGATAGTTCAGGTTCATATCGATGCCGTTGGCGCGCAGCAGGTAGAGGTCCGGCGGCAGGTTCAGCGCTACGTTGATGGAGTCCGGCACCAGGCCGCTGGATTGCAGCTGCTGTTCGTAGGTTTTCAGCTCGGCAAAGGTCACCGCCCGATCGGTACGCACCCAGTTCGGCGCATCGTAGGGTTTACGCGCCTGCAGCTGTTTGACATCGTCAACCGTCACGCTGCTGCCGCGGAACAGAATATTGCCCTGGGCTATCCCCTTCGCTGCCTGCAGCAGGTCGTTGTCATCCCGCCCGAAGACCACCAGCAGCTTGACGTACGGATTATCCGGGTGGTCGATCATTTCAATCGTCGGCGCCTTAACCGGCGGATGCTCGCGCAGGAAGTCAGGGCGCTTATCGTTGGTCGCAAACACAATGGCGTTACGGTCCGGCAGCGCGTTGAACTGCACCGGGAACTGCTGGCCGCGCCAGCCCGCCTTGCTGCCGAACCAGGAGGCGACGATGGCCGCTGCCTGCTGCTGCAGGACACCCGGCGCGGAGGCGAAGACCATCGGCAGCGTCAGCTGGCGGTTATCGCGCGAATCGTAGAACGGTATCGGGAAATGCGAAAGATCGTTGCGCACGTTCAGCGACTGGTAGGTTAAATCCAGATAGCTTTCGCGACCGACGTCCAGCCACAAGGTGCTGCTGGCCGGGTTTTCACAGACATCGCGATAGTGGCCGACAAACTCAAGGCGCACGCGGTTAAAGTCGGTGATATAGAGCGGATCGATAGGGATCTGCGCGCTGACTTTTTTACCCAACTGCTCTTTGGTGACCGGCAGCACGCCCATCAGCTCATCGTTAAGATACACCTTCAGCTGCGACTGCACCGGCAGCAGCGACGGAGAGGGCGTGTAGTCGAGATTCAGCAGCGCTTTTGCCACCACTTCATCGCTGCGCATACCGAACTCTACCGACCCCTCAGGGCGCGCGCCGCGCAGCACCATGCTGCCCGGAGGCGGGGCGATTTTGGCGAAGGTCAGCTTCACGTCGCGGGTCGGAGCGTTATCCAGCACCACCACCGGCGCTGCCGGATCGGCAAGCGTCGCCGTGGGCTGGCTGTCCGCCACCGTACCAGCGATACCGGGGACCGTCGTCGTCGGCGCGGCCTGAGTCGCCGCCGCCGTCGGTTCCGCATACGAAGCGAAGGGAGACCATCCGCTAATACCCACCGCTACTGCACAAATCAAAGAGAGTTTTCTGTTCATCGCATTATCATCATTGTTGAGCCATCGCCGGTTCTGCCGAGAGTGTCGCCGCTGCGCGTTCCGGACGGCGCGGAATAAACGAGACAAACCAGGCCACCAGCATGGTGAGCGAGCGGAAAATAACCTTCACCGACGGCGGAGAAAACTCCGCCAGGTGACGATATCCACGGAACCCCAGCTTCAGGATATCCAGCAGGCTTTCCATCGGCTTATCTTCCGGGAAGCTATCCTGCCAAAGCGCCCACGTATCTGCGCGGGCAAACGTACACTGTACAAAATCAATATGCTGTTGATTGCTTAACGGCAGCAGCTGTAGCCCGACCTCGCTGCCGTTGACCCGCGCGACCCGCACCGGGAAGGCGTACTCCTGCTGCCCGCGTTTCAGCAACAGCTTGACGTGCTGGCTTTCCAGCACCTGCGCCTCGCCGTGAATCTTGACCCCAAGGCCCCCGTCTGAGTAATCATGGACGGTACAGGAGAACAGGTGCCCGTCATCGCGGGCAATCGCCGCCGGCATCGACATCTCCACGCGGTGCGATCGCCGCACCTGCTTGCTTTCAACCGAGACCGCCACCGCGCCGCCGAGAATAATCAGGTTATAGAACACCCAGATAATGCTCACCCAGACGGTCAGAATTTCGTTTTCCGGGCCGTACATAAAGCGCCAGATCCCCACCCCGACGCCGACCAGGTTCAGCAGCACGAGGTAGATATAGGGACGAGAGATCACCCAGTCGACGTACTCGTCCTCCACCAGTCCGCCTTTTGCCGTCACGTTGAATTTGCCCTTATGCGGGTTAATCAACGCGACAAAGGTCGGCGGCGCGATATACCACGCCAGCACCGTTTCATAGATCTCGCTCCAGAAAGAGTGGCGGTATTTGCCCTGAATCTTCGAGTTGGTCAGGCTGGCGTGAATCATATGCGGTAGCACGAACAGGGCGATCATCAGCGCTGGCGCATAGATGATATAGGCGTGCAGCAGCAGAAACGCCAGCGGCGCGGTCAGGAAGATCAGCCGCGGAATACCGGATAGAAAGTGCAGCATCGCGTTGACGTAGCAGATGCGCTGCGCCAGCTTCAGCCCTTTGCCAAACAAGGGGTTATCAAGGCGGAAAATTTGTACCATCCCGCGGGCCCAGCGGATGCGCTGGCCAATATGCGCCGACAGGCTCTCCGTCGCCAGACCGGCCGCCTGCGGGATACGCATGTAGGCTGAAGTGTGCCCGCGACGGTGCAGGCGCAGAGAAGTGTGGGCGTCTTCAGTCACCGTTTCCACGGCAATGCCGCCGATTTCATCCAGCGGGCCGCGGCGGATCACCGCGCAGGAGCCGCAGAAGAAGGTCGCGTCCCACATGTCGTTCCCATCCTGCACCAGGCCATAAAACAGCGTGCCTTCGTTCGGCGTTTTGCGGAATCGTCCCAGGTTGCGCTCAAACGGGTCCGGGGAGAAGAAGTGGTGCGGCGTCTGCATCATCGCTAACTCTTTCTCTTTCAGGAACCAGCCCATGGTCATCTGCAGGAACGAGCGGGTCGGCACGTGGTCGCAGTCAAAAATCGACACGAACTCGCCCTTGGCGTACTTCAGGGCGTTGTTGATATTCCCGGCTTTCGCGTGTTCGTGGGTGGTGCGGGCGATGTAGTGCACCCCGACGTCTTTGGCGAACTGGCGGAACTCTTCGCGCCCGCCGTCGTCGAGGATCCAGATATTGAGCTTGTCCTTCGGCCAGTCGATCCCCTGGGAAGCGTAAATGGTGTTTTTCACCACGTTGAGGTCTTCGTTGTAGGTCGGCACGAAAATATCGACCGTCGGCCACTGCGCCATATCCTCCGGCAGCGGGACCGGCTGACGGTTCAGCGGCCAGACGACCTGGAAATACCCCAGCACCAGCACCACCCAGGCGTAGGTTTCGGCGAACAGCAGAATTATCCCGCACACGAGGCTCACGGGATCATCCCAGTTGAGCGTCGAGGTGTAGCGCCACCAGATGTAGCGGCAGGAGACGGTCAGCGACAGCACGATCAGCATCAGGGCCGAAAAGCGTCCCGGAATGCGGCGCACCAGCAGCGCCACGCCCCACAGCAGCAGCAGGAAAATAAACTGCGAGAGCGGATTAAACGGCTGGGTAATACAGAGCAGCGCGAGGATTAGCGAGAAAAAGGTTATCGTGCCCAGAATAAGCCGCCGCAGCTTTGGCGACAGGTGAGCCAGCTCTTTATGTTTATCCAGGTGACCGGTGCGGGCGTTAACCTTTTCCGGCAGCTTTTCCAGCCACTGGGCATAGCGCCCCTGGACGCCTTCCAGCGCCGCCAGCGAACGCCAGTTGATCTTTTTATCCGGCTCCGGCACCCGCGTCGCCAGCAGCCACACGCACTGCAGCAGGTAGCGAATCGGGTCCAGCGGGCGCGGCCGATGCGGATTAATATGCGGGAAAAACTCGCCGTGACGTTCGCGAATAGCCTGCCAGCGCGGCGTTTCCAGCGGCATAAACGCCCATGCCAGAGATGCCCACAGGCAGCCCAGCGCGGCCGACAGCCACGACGCGCCGTGCTGGCGATAGTCGCGATAGCGCTCGTTCAGCCGTTTCCCGACCGGCGGCGCCAGCAGTAGGGTGCTCAGGCGAATCATTCCGCCCCCTTCCCGGCGTAGTGCAGCAGACACCAGTTGGCCAGCGTCAGTATCTCCTCCGCCGCCAGAGAGTCCTGCCGGTACTCGCCGAGCGGCTGCTTCGCCGCCAGACACTCCGCCATCGCCTCATCACGATGGATAGTCACCGGCAGAATGCGGCGCTGGCTCTCCAGCCACAGCTGATACAAATCCTCCTGCAGCTGGCTGCCGACGCGCAGATCGTTAATCAAAATATCGCTATTGACCGGCAGCGCCTGCTGATGCAGGCGAATATGGCTGTTGCCGTCCGGATGCACAATGACCAGCGTGCGGTCGCAGACGTCAATGAGGGAGCGGGTCAGCGGCGAGTAACCGTCCGGCAGGTCAATCAGCAGCCAGCGGTGATCGCCCTGCTGATGGAGCTTCTGCACCATCCCGGCCATCGGCGCCAGCGTCGGCTGAAGCTGGTCAATGTTCGCGCGCTCGCCCGGCGTCAGCTGACCAAAGGGCAAAAGATCGATATGCGAGGTGTAGCGCAGACCGGCGTCGCGCCAGTCGCTGCCGTCGATCGTGGCGCGCGCCCAGCCCGCTTTGTGGCTGAAATCGACGTTGAAAAAAAAGCGCAACATGTTGTCCGGGCTGGCGTCCACCACCAGTACGGTTTCACCGAGTAATTGCAGCGCCCAGGCCAGCGCAGCGGTAATCGACGTGGTGCCGGTACCGCCGCGCACGCCCTGTAATCCCAGAATCGCCATCGACGGCTTCCTTACTTTTTCTCTGCTAATTCAGCCAGTAATGGCCAGCGTTTTAGCGCCGCGGTTAACTGCTCGCGTCGGGAAATATCGTGGTAGTGAATATCAGGCAGGGAAAATGCCCGGCTTAACGCCAGGAAATCATTTTGAAACGTGTAGCCCAAAGTCGCATCGGTGGGTACAGCAGGCTCTTTTGCTGGCATTTCTCTGTCCGTTGGAAAATACAATAAATTAAACCGAGAGGCGTAAGATCATCCTTAAAATATGTTTACATGCTAAAACTGATGTCCTTTAATTTCAATGTTAGGTTTACTCTGACGCTTTCGCTAGTAAACTAATCAAGTGTAAATCAAGTCTCACGAGGGACGCCGTGGATATCGTATATTCTTTGGGTATTTCATCATTATGGGACGAAGTACGCCATATGCCCGTGGGTGGAGTATGGTGGCTGAATGTCGACCGCTATGCCGACGCGGTAAGCCTGCTCAACCATACGCTGGCGGCCCAGGATAAACAGAGCCAGGTTGCGGCGATAGTCATGGGTGATAACCCAAATAAAATCATTGAACTAGAGAAAAATTGCGGGCCAGAAAAGGTGGCGTTATTTAGCATGCCGAACCGTGCTGAGGGGCTGCAAGAAATGCACCGCGATTTAGTTTGTTCCCTCGAACCTGGCAATTATTTGTTTATTCTGCTATGCGCTGAAAATGCCTGGCAGAATATAAAAAGCGATGATTTATGCAATTGGGTTGAGAAATCGTATCGATGGACTAATTATCATCGTTGTTCATTACTAGTACTTAATTCCGGGCACGATATCGATAAGCAACTCTCCCCTTTATTACGCGAGTACCGTTCGCTTTCCGGCCTGGCAAGTATTCGTTACCAGGGGGATAACCACCTGTTCGATATCGCCTGGTGGGGGAGTGAAAAAGGCATCAGCGCCCGGCAGCAGCTCATTGTTCTTCAGGATGAAAACGGCTGGCGGCTGGCACAGGATGAAGAAACGGTGGTGCAACCGCGCAGCGACGAAAAAGTCATTCTTAGCAATCTGCGCGTACTGGAAGGTGCCCCCGCGCTATCCGAATACTGGACGCTGTTCGATACCAACGACGCCGTTTTCAACGCCGGGAGGATGGCGCAGGCGGCAACGCTGATCTTCTCCATTACCCAGAACGAACAGATTGAACAGCTGGGACGCTATATCCATACCCTGCGCCGCCAGCGCGGCAGCGCGTTAAAAATCGTCGTCCGCGAGCAAACGCCGAGCCTGCGCGCCACCGATGAACGCCTGCTGCTGAGCAGCGGCGCCAATATGGTTATTCCCAGCGGCGCGCCGTTATCCCGCTGCCTCACGCTTATAGAAAGCGTTCAAAAACAGCAGTTTACTCGCCATATCCCGGAAGATTTTAATACTCTGCTGACCTGGAGCCAGCCGCTAAAACTGCGCGGCTACCAGAAATGGGGGGACTTCTGCGAAGCGGTGCACAATATTATGGCCAACACCATGCTGCCCGCCGATGGCAAAGGCGTAATGGTGGCGCTGCGCCCGGCGCCCGGCCTGCGCGTAGAGCAGGCGCTGACGCTGTGTAAACCCAACCGTATGGGCGACATTATGACCATCGGCAACAACCGCCTGGTGCTGTTTCTGTCATTTTGCCGGGTGAACGACCTGGATACCGCGTTAAACCATATTTTCCCTTTACCAACCGGCGATATTTTTTCTAACCGTATGATTTGGTTTGAAGATAAGCAAATAACGGCTGAAATCATGCAGATGCGCGGGATTCTGCCGGAGAACTGGAACACGCCGCTGCCCATTTCGCTTGGCAAAAATGAAACCATCAACGCCACCCATGACGGGCGAAGCTGGCGGCGCAACCCCGAGGCGCACCGTCTGTCCATTGATGGGGAGCCAACCTTATGATGTCTATCGCCGATATTATTCAGCTGGTCGTCCTGTGCGCCCTGCTGTTCTTCCCGCTGGGATACCTGACGCGCCACTACCAGCGGCGTATTCGCACCACATTAAGACTGATGTTCTTTAAACCCCGTTATGTCAAACCGGCTGGCGTGCTGCGCCGGGAAGCGACATCCAGGCAAGGCAAATCAACGAAATGACCAAACCCAAAACACCCACCGCGTCGCTTCCGCTCTGGCGGTACTGGCGAGGCTTATCTGGCTGGAACTTCTACTTTCTGGTGAAGTTCGCATTGCTATGGGGCGGATACCTCAATTTTCATCCCATGTTAAACCTGGTGTTTCTGGCCTTCCTGCTGGTGCCAATTCCGCAGTATAAGCTGCACCGTATCCGCCACTGGATAGCAATCCCGCTGGGTTTTATGTTGTTCTGGCACGACACCTGGCTGCCCGGCCCGGAAAGCATTGCCAGCCAGGGCTCGCAGATTGCCGGCTTCAG
Organism: Klebsiella sp. Q11; assembly: GCF_964241505.1. NCBI lineage: Bacteria > Pseudomonadati > Pseudomonadota > Gammaproteobacteria > Enterobacterales > Enterobacteriaceae > Klebsiella > Klebsiella sp. Q11. The sequence continues at coordinate 303,159 of NZ_CAXSXW010000002.1, read as the reverse complement.
CGCCGACTATATCTGGGATCTGGTGACCCGCTTTATTAACTGGAATATGGTCGGCGCGTTCTTCGTGCTGCTGGTCCTGTGGCTGTTTATCAGCCAGTGGCTACGAGTGACGGTTTTCGTCTCGGCGATCGTGGTCTGGCTGGTGGTCAGTCCGCTGCTGCCCTCTTTCAGCCTTTGGCCGGCAGGTCAGCCGACGACCGCGGCGGCGAACACCGCCGTTAATACGGCTGGCGGAACGGCCATCGCGACCAATACTGCGCCGGCGAATAACGATATTCCGCCGCAGACCGAGCCGCCGACGTCGGCCAATCTCACCAACTGGCTGAATGCCTTTTACGCTTCTGAGCAAAAACGTAAAACCACTTTCCCGGATGCGCTTCCGGCCGATGCCCAGCCGTTTGATGTGCTGATAATCAACATCTGCTCGCTCTCATGGTCGGATATTGAAGCGGCCGGGCTGATGGATCATCCGCTGTGGAAGCATTTCGACCTGCTGTTCAAAAACTTTAACTCGGCGACCTCTTACAGCGGGCCGGCGGCGGCGCGTCTGCTGCGCGCCAGCTGCGGCCAGCTCTCTCATGCGAACCTTTATCAGCCATCGGGCAGCGAATGCTATCTGTTTGAAAACCTGGCGAAGCTGGGCTTCACCCAGCAGCTGATGCTCGGCCACAACGGTATCTTCGGCGACTTCCTGAAGGAGCTTCGCTCGCTGGGCGGGATCCAGAGCCCGCTGATGGATCAAAGCGGCCTGCCGGTCATTCTGCAGGGCTTTGACGGCTCTCCGGTCTATGACGACCAGGCGACGCTGAACCGCTGGCTGCAGTCGCTGGATAAGCTGAATACGCCGCGCACGGCGACCTTCTACAACACGCTGCCGCTGCATGACGGTAACCACTATCCGGGCCAGAGCAAAACCGCGGACTATAAAGCCCGTGCGCAGAAGTTCTTCGATGAGCTGGATAATTTCTTCACCGAACTGGAGAGATCGGGGCGTAAGGTGCTGGTCATCGTCGTACCGGAACACGGTGCGGCATTGAAAGGCGACAAAATGCAGGTTTCCGGCCTGCGCGATATTCCCAGCCCATCCATTACTAACGTACCGGCGGCGGTGAAATTTTTCGGCATTAAGGCAAGACACCCCGATGCGCCGATTATCATCAACCAGCCAAGCAGCTACCTGGCGATTTCTGAGCTGGTGGTCCGCGCCCTCGACGGCAAGATGTTTGACGAAAACGACATCAACTGGCAGCAGTATATTGCCAACCTGCCGCAGAGCGCGGCGGTGTCGGAAAACTCCAACGCCATCGTCATTCAATACCAGGGGAAACCGTATGTTCAGCTGAACGGCGGCAGTTGGGTCCCTTATCCGCAATAAACGAAAAAGGCCGCAGGATGTTACCCCTGCGGCCCCGTTCGGGCGCATGCTGCCACTAAGGCAGGCAGATCCCCACCGGCCGGCTACTTCCGGTTATCCATCCGGCTCACGATAATGCTAACCAGAATGCCAGCAATCACCGGAGCCGCCAGATCGTCCCACAGCACCAGGCCCAACTGAGCGAGCGTCATACAGCCGCCTTGTTGCAATGGCAACCATTCGCGGCTATTCTCGAATTGTTGAGGTTCGAGATTAGCCCCCGATACGTTGCCAGGTTGATACCAAACAACGTGCGGGGGATTTCTCTTTCCAGCAACCCATCCATCGATGCCGCCGGGGTTCAAGCCCCCGCAACATTGCGCCTCACCGGGCGAGCCCGGCTTGCTGACGATTCTACTGGCCCGATCGGGTACCCGCACTCCGCCATTACGCGCGGTGCGAGACGCATTCCAGGAAACTTTTTTGTTGCAGCAATACAACGAAAAAGGCCGCAGGTTGTTACCCCTGCGGCCCCGTTCGGGCGCATGCTGCCACTAAGGCAGGCAGATACCCACCGGCCGGCTACTTCCGGTTATCCATCCGGCTCACGATAATGCTGACCAGAATGCCAGCAATCACCGGAGCCGCCAGATCGTCCCACAGCAGCAGGCCCAACTGAGCGAGCGTCATACAGCCGCCTTGTTGCAATGGCAACCGTTCGCGGCTATCCTCGAATGGTCTAGATGCGAGGTTAGCCCCCGATACGTTGCCAGGTTTATACCAACAACGTGCGGGGGTTTTCTCTTTCCAGCAACCATCTCTCTATGCCGCCGGGGTTCAAGCCCCCGCAACATTGCGCCTCACCGGGCGAGCCCGGCTTGCTGACGATTCTACTGGCCCGATCGGGTACCCGCACTCCGCCATTACGCGCGGTGCGAGACGCATTCCAGGAAACTTTTTTGTTGCAGCAATACAACGAAAAAGGCCGCAGGTTGTTACCCCTGCGGCCCCGTTCGGGCGCATGCTGCCACTAAGGCAGGCAGATACCCACCGGCCGGCTACTTCCGGTTATCCATCCGGCTCACGATAATGCTGACCAGAATGCCAGCAATCACCGGAGCCGCCAGATCGTCCCACAGCACCAGGCCCAACTGAGCGAGCGTCATACAGCCGCCTTGTTGCAAGGGCAACCGTTCGCGGCTATCCTCAAATTGTTCAGGTTTGAGAGTAGCCCCCGATACGTTGCCAGGTTGATACCAAACAACGTGCGGGGGTTTTCTCTTTCCAGCAACCAATTCATCTCTGCCGCCGGGGTTCAAGCCCCCGCAACATTGCGCCTCACCGGGCAAGCCCGGCTTGCCGACGATTCTACGGCGCCCTTCAGATTTCAGCACCCGGCTCGACTGCGTTATTCGAGGCGCATTCCATAGTTTACGCCTGGTCTTTATTTGCCAGCCATACCAGCAGCTTCAGGCTGGCGGAGTAATAGTCGTCCTGGGGCGTAATCTGCGGATCGGCCTGCGCTTCGCCAAGGGTTAAATCGCGTACCGCCAGCAGCCCGCCGGTCATAAACCACGGCGCCACTTCATCGGTATTCACGTTTATCCACGCCGGCGTCTGCAGACGCGGATAGCGCTGGAACCAGTTTTTCCACGGCGTCAGCAGGCTGCTTTTCGGGTCACTCCAGTAGACATACAGCGGAATACGGATCGCATCGAAGCTCATTCGCGTCGGCCACTCTTTTGCCGGCTCCATCTTACCGTCCGCTCTTAAGGCCACCCAGTCGCTGGGAAGCTGCGATTTCCCCCACGCCATGTTTCCCAGCAGCGCCTGGCCATCGCTCTGCAGCTTTCTCCAGGCGGTTAGATGCGTACGCGCGGCGAAGGCCTGCCACGCCGGAAAGATAAAGTAGGAGGGGTTAAGATTCAGGTGGTCGTTGAGATAGAATCCCTTTGCGCCCGGAAGCATCACCTGACGACCGGCAAACGTGACCACCGTAGACTTCAGGAGCGAAGCGGTTATCACATCCGACGCGCTGCCGTAGGATTTTTCATGCCACTGCTGCTGCGCGCGCAGCAGCGCCCAGGCAATCAGGGTATCACCATCGGTGGCATCGTTTTTGTCCGCCACCGGATTGGGCGCCACCGGATTATAGCGCCAGTAAAACAACCCGTTATCTTTGTTGCGTAGGGTTTTATCGGTCCACTGCCATAGCTTGTCAAAGGCGGGGCGATCGTTATTAGCCACCGCTAACAGCATGGCAAAACCTTGCCCTTCGGTATGGGAGACGTTGCCGTTGCCGGTATCAATAATGCGTCCGTCCGGCATCATAAAACGCGATTTATAGCTTTCCCACGCCGTATCGGCCCACGCGTGGGGAAGCATCATCACCGTCGTCACCACGACTGTCGCTAAAGCACGCAAGGACATAAATTCACCCTTCAGGGATGGAAGTAAAGAAACTGAACGTCAGAGACCGAAAACAGCCGCTCGCGCTGTAACACCACGTGCGCCGCGCCGCCCTGTCCCTGTAGCCAGCGGGAATAAAGCCCCTCGAGTATGGCACAAAACGCATTACACCAGCGGACGCGGCGCGCTTCATCGCGGCTCACCGGCAGCGCCTGATGGCGTAACCGCAGGCCGTCATCGCTAACCTCAACGCTCACTACGCCCCACTGAAACCGGCTTAGCTGCGCATTCATATTGGCTTCCAGCTCACCGAGCGTTTCCGACTCCGGTAGCGGATGCTCATCGGCCAGCGCCTCGCCCATTTGCCGCAGAAAGGGCTGGCTCTCCAGCTCGCCCGCGTTATTGACCATGCCATCAACCATAATCAGCAGCAGATCGAACCACCCGGCAGGGGTTTGCTGCTGCTGAAACCAGGCCATTACCAGCGCATTATTATTGTCCGTCACGATCAGCGATCTCCCAGCATGTAGCGGATATAGAGGCCGGCGGTGCTCTCGTTGTAATCGCCGAAGGTGTCATAGCCCACCTGGCCGCCGAGCGTCATCTGTTTATTGACTTTGTAATCCGCGCCGGCGCGCAGGGTATAGCCGATGCCGCTCTTCGAGGTGGCTGAATAGTAGGCCTCTTTGGCAAAACCGTTGCTCACAGCGGTCTCGAGCGTTTGCTGCCACTCGGCGTTGGTCGGGAAATAGGCGCTCTTATCCTGGCTGTAAGATTGATACCCCACCGAACCGCCAAGCTTCATCGTCCAGTTATCATATTTCTCCGTCAGGCTCACCGGCAGCGACACGCTGACGTAGTTCTGCGGGCTGAAGTAGCCCCCTTGCCCGTAGGTGAAGTAGCTCAGGTTTTTCGAGTAATCCATGTAGCTCATACTCAGCCCGGTCTGCAGCTGACGATACTCATCGTGGTAAGGCCGCAGATAAACCCCGGCGTTGGCGTTGATGCTGGTATTGCTGGCGACGTTTTGTCCCAGGTAGCTATAGCCCCCGCCGCCGACGTAGAAACCGGCATCGCCGTCGTCGTAGCTGAGCTGCAGGGTACCGCCGTTTTTGGTCACCTGCCCCCAGGTTTTGCCGGAGTAGGAATCCTTCAGCCCCACCCAGGAGAGCAGGCTGTCGGTCAGCGAACGACGCTCGCCGGTAAAAATCAGCGACAGATAGTTAGTCAGCTTCGGCGACCACTTCACGCCGCCCACCACGGTATTCAGATCCTGACCCAGCGGCGTGCTGCCGATATCGACGCGATATTCGTCGCCGCTCAGCGCCAGCGCCAGCGCCACGCCGTTGGCTTTTTGCGAATCGGTTGAGCCGCTGGCCCGATCAACGTTAGGTTTCAGATTTGAAGAAGCCAGATAGCTGGCGACCTGCCCGGAATCGTAAGCGCCCAGCTTCGCCAGGTTTTCCATGCCGCTGCTGGTGGTGGCGTTAAAGTCTGAAGCATTCAGCGTGCCGAGACCGCTCAAGGTCTCCGCCCCCGGATTGTTGGCAAAGTACGTCGTGCGCTCGGTATCGGTCATCGCCGCAATCGCCGCCTGCTCGCTGGTGGCGGTGGAGATCATATTGGAGACCGAGTTTGATAGCGGATTCGCGCCATAGCGCCGCCAGGCGTCACCGGTTGCCGTCCCTGCGTTCAACGTAATCGGCGTCACGGTAAAGTCGAAACGCGAATCACCGAACGGCGAAGAGGACCAGGTCAGCGGGGTTTTGATTTCGGTCAGCTTACTGGTGCCGGATTCGCCATCGCGGCCGCGAACCTCCATGCCCCCCTGCAGCCAGGTCCCGGTTTTTTCCTGCAACGTCTCCATCATGGTATCCACCTGGCGCAGCATCCGGGTCTGCGCGGTTTCGACCGGCAGATCGGTGCGCTGGATCCCCGGCAGCGTGCTGCCATCGCCCGTCGATACCTGAGAAACCTGCCACGGCATATATTGCCCGTAGGTGGAAGCGGTACGCGTCGCCGCCGGCGTGCGCGAGACGCCGACGAACGGATTATCCGCCGCCAGCACGCCGCCTACGGTCGGCGTTTGCGTACCGTTGCTGCTCTGTAACCCCAGCAGCCTGCCGCGAGCGCTGCGCAGATAGGTCATCGCCTGCTGATGATGGCCCTGCGATTCGGCCACGCGCGCCAGCAGCAGCAAACGGTCCGGCGAATTATCCGGGCGCAGCCCGCCTGCCAGCTGCGCCGCCCGGTCGTTATCGCCCGCCGACAGCGCGACATCAATAGCCCCGCTGCGCGCGTCCTGGGTCGGCGTATCGCGGGTCATCAGATAGTCATAGACGACCCCGGCCTCTTTATTCATTTTGCCGCTCTGATAGAGACGCGCCATGGCGAACATCAGGTCGGTATTTTGCGGGTCGCTCTGCATGGCGCCCATCAGCTTGTCATACGCCGCCGCGTAGTTACCCTGCTCGCGCAGGCGATCCGCGTCGTTAATCACATAGCCGTTGCGAATGCTGGCCAGCTGCGTCGGCGTACTGCTTGCCTGCAGCTGCGGATTAGTGAGCAGCCTCTGCGCTTCGTTGGTCAGGCCAGCCTGGTTAAGCACCGTCACCTGATCGGCGTAATCCCCGGCGTTGCCGGAGATACCGCCGTTAATATTGTTACGCACCAGCGATACCGCGGTAGTGACATCGCCGCTCTGGGCCAGCAGGCGCGCCAGTTTACCGACATCCGCCGGGGCTTTTGGCGGCGTCGCGGCCATCGCCCTCAGCGTATTGGACGCCGCGACGGAATTACCCTGCGCCAGATACCCCTCGGCCGTCGCCAGCTGCAGGTTGTAGTTCACCCGCTGGTGCAAATCGCGCATCTGGCTGGTCTGGCTGGCGGGGGGAATTCTTGCCAGCAGCGTTTGCGCCTGCTGCCAGCCGCCGTTCTCGCTGGCGAAAAGGGCGGCGGCGTACAGCGAGCTGCTGCTGGCGCCGGGACGATACGCGGCGCCCATAATCGCATTCGCCTCGCCGTCGTTGCCGGATTTTTGCAGCAGTCGGGCCAGATCGAGGCGCATCCACGCATCGTCCGGATAGCGAGAAACGCCCTGGCGCAGCGTGGCGATCGCCCCGGACACGTTACCGCCGCTGGCCTGCTCCTGGGCCTGTCGACGCAGGGAGTCTCCCGGCGTCCCGGTGACCACGCGCGGCTGCAGCTTTTGCTGCAGGCTTTCCGGCAGCGTTCGCAGCAACGACTGGGCTTCTGCGGTTTTATTCTGTTCACGCAGAACGTAATAGAGATTCTCCCGGGCGGGGCCATTTTGCGGCTGCTCGTTGAGCAGCGCCCGCAGCGTTTGTTCGGCCTGGGGCAGGTCTTTGTTGTGGCGCAGAACGTCGGCGCGGAACAGCTTCGCCGCCGAGCCCTGCGTCCCGCTCTGCTGCGCCAGCGGCGCGGAGAGCGCCAGCGCCTGGCTAATGTTGCCTTGCTTATAGGCCTGCTGCGCCTGAGCAAGCTGGCCGTAAAACAGCGCATCCCCTGCCTGCTGACGCCGGGTTTCAGAGCCCTCGCCGCCGAGATCCGCCGCCCGGCCCAAATACTGAGAGGCCGCCTGAAAATCGCCGCTGCGCTGGGCGATATAGCCCATCCCGGCAAGCGCGTCAGCATCCTGCGGATTGGTTTGCAGGACCTGTTCAAACTGCTGCTTCGCCGCGGCGGTATTGCCGCTGTTCAGGTCAGCGTAACCCTGACCGCGCGCCTGGCCGCTGCGCCGTTCGCGGAAGTAGTTCTGCACTTCGCTATCCTGCGGGTGGCGCTGCATCCAGGTATCGTAAAACGGCTCATCTCCCGGCTGCGGCCCCATCCACAGCAGCGCCTGACGCAGTCCCGCATCGGCTTCTTTGCTGCCGCTGGCCATCGGCTCCAGCATGGCGATCCCTTCCCGGCGGGTCTCTTCGCGCCAGGTCAGCGCCTTGCCCAGGGCCACGCGCGGCCCGTTTTCCTGCGGATGCTGAGCGACGTACTGACGCAGTTCGCTCAACGCCTGCGGATAGAGCGATTTGTCGCTGGCCATCGTCATGTAGTATTCCGCCGCCAGTCCGGAAGGCGGAACGCTGCCGTTGAACATACTCCGCCAGGTCGCCAGCGCGGCAGGCACGTTGCCGCTGCGCGCCTGCTGTCTGGCCAGATTGAGCTGCCCCTGCGGGACCTGCGCCATTTTTTTGGCGCTATCCAGATCCTGCAAGCCGGGACTGTTGGGCGCCGCTTTCTCCAGTCGCGCCCGCCACTGGGCCGCGGCCTGCAGGTTGCCCCCCTGCTGCGCCCACAGCGCCATCAGGTACAGCGCCTGAGCGTTGTTGGCATCCACCGATAACACTTTTTGCAGCGATTCCATCGCCAGCTCGTCGTGCGATTTTTCGTGCCAGTAGTTGGCCTGCGCAAACAGCGCCTGCAGCGCCGCATCGTTACCCGCCGCCAGCGCCTCGCCGAAGGCGCCAAGCGTCAGCGCGCCGGACAGGCACAGCGTGGAAAATTGACGGGCCGCCTTAGTATTCATTTTACTGACTCTTTTCATTGGCTATCTCCCGACTCCAGGCGCTTGCGGGCATGACGTTTGAACATGGCGGTCAGCGCCAGACCCAGAATGGACGTGGCGATTAACCCCAGCACCGCCAGCAGGCCGGAGTGCTGGTTGGCATACCACACCGCCATCATGTACCACGGCATCTGGCCGCTGGGGAACGGCGTACTGACCTGGAAGCTACGCACGCCGTTATCGCTGGTAATCACCGCCGTATCGCCGCGAATACCGGCATTGATGCGCGGTGAATTAAGATCGTCTTCCAGTTTCGCCAGCTGATCGTCGCTGCTGGCCATCGCCACCACGACCACCCGCTGCGGGTTCCACGGCGAGCGATAGCTAATAAACCCACGCCAGGCGCTGCTGGAAGAGAAATAGCGATCGGCATCCACGCCGTCGGAGGCCCAGTCGCCGCTCAGCCTGCGCTGAATTTTTGTCCATAGCGCCGGTTCACGTACGCTCAGCAGGTTATCGACCGGTTGATAGGGAGAATCGGCCAGCAGGCGCTGATTAAACGCTTTCTGATCGAGGGCGCTCACCGCCAGGACATCGCGATCGCGCAGGAACAGCGCATTCGCGCCGTCGTCAGGAACGCCCAGCATCACGCGGTTATTGGCCAGCGCTTTACCGGTCGAATTACCCGAACGGGCGGCCAGATTCAGCATCGTCGCGACCTGCGTTTCCGAAGGCTGTTCCGGCAGCAGCAGCGTGGTTTGCGAATAATCCGCCAACCGGGAGAACGGGAACGACGCGCCGACAAAATAGGAAAGATTCGGCAACAGCGAGAAGTGCCGCGTACCGCTCAAATCGATCCACGAGTCGTCGGTGATGCGGCTTTTAATCGTGCTGTTCAGCAGGACCGAACAGGGCGCGCTGTCCTTCGGCACCAGATTGAAATAGAGCGAGAGCTGGTTATCGCCGTAAATCAGATACGGCGCCAGCGGGATAGTGAAACGCTCCTGACGCGCGTCGCCGCCCAGGTGACGCCAGAGCTTCTCCAGCGGACCCTGTTTATTCATCGGCAGGTTGTTGAGGAAGGTGTTGTTGAGCGTCACGCTCAGCAGCGACCTATCCTCGTTAATCCAGCTCTCCGACGGGAAACGGTAGCCGATCTGCAGGGGTATGGTTTCGCCATCCCACAGGTAGAGGTCCGGCGCAGCGCGGAAGGCCACGCGTAGCGGTTCATGCCATACGCCGCTGACGGTCATACTTTGATCCTGGCGGATCAGCTCGCTGATTTTTACCGGCCGATCGGTGGCGATCCAGCGCGGGGCGTCGTACGGCTTGCTGACGGCTATCGTCTGCGGATCAACATCCATGCTGGCCGTCTGCGGGGCGAAATCGCCGCGGGTCAGTCGCCAGGCGGCCATCCGCAGCGCCGCGTCGTTCTGGCCGACGATGAGCAGCAGCTTATAGGCCGGATTGCCGGGGTTCTCAACGATCCGCAGCAGCGGCCTGTCGGTTTGCGGCAGCGTCAGGCCGCCCACCCGATCGCCGGGGTGGCCAATGATAATCCCGTGCTTCTCGGGCAGGCGATCGCGCAGCGCGTCAAAAGCGATACCGCGATAATCGGCCTGAATACCCAGCCATGACGACACCAGCGCCGCAGCGCTGAAAATATCCGCCGTTGGTTTCTCCGGATACGCGATAGCGATATCCGCCGGCGTCATCTGCATGCTGTCGAAAAACGGGCGCGGGAAATGGCCTAAATCGTTGCTGATATTAAGCTGCTGGCTCTCCCAGCTAAAGTGGGAGGCGGGCAAAATGGTCACCCGCGAGGTGTCGTGAATATCGAGCCGGCACTGCATTGCATCGCCGTCGTTAATCTTAAAGCTCAGGTTGTTGCTGGAGACCATCAGCGCCGCCGGGATATCCAGCTGATAGTGCGAGATCTCCTCGCCGTCCGCGCCCAGCGGTAGCGTGCCGAGCGGCTGGCCGTTGAGCATTAACTGCAGCGTGGCGTTGCGGGACGCCATCTCCGGCGAGACCTTAACATCCAGCATCAGTTGGGCGTGGGTGACCACCTGATCGGAGGGCAGCGTAAAGCTGGCTCCGCCCTGGTTTTGTCCACCGCTAAGGATGATGCCGTCCGGCATGCCCATCTGCATGAGGTTCAGGTCTCCGCCGACAATCGGCGTTAGCGGCACCGTATCAGCGACCCCAGAGGCAACCGGCGACGGCATCGCGGGTAGCGAAGCCGGCTGAGGGACGTTTGCCGGCGCGGGCTCCGTCGTGGCGGGCGAATTCGACTCGCTGGCAGGCGCCGACGCGCCGCTGGCTTGCGCATCAGGTAGCGGAAAATTAAGCGGCGGCAATGCGTCCGGGGGCGTTTCCTCGCTATGCAGCGCTGGCGCAGAGAGCATACCGGCCAGCAGCGCAAGCGTCGTTAAACGTTTCATAGGCTGCCATCCTCCTGCGCTGGATTCACCGCAGGCGGCTGACGACGCTGGCTACGGCGCGTCTTCCACGTCAGCCAGAACAGTTCGAATACGCAGCGCAAAATGGTGGCAAAAGAGCGGAACGGGTTGTCCTGCGGGCGCGGCGGGTTAATCCACGCATCGGCGCGGGCCAGCACCACGCGCACCAGCTCGCGGCGGCGGGAGAGCTGAATATTTTCATCAAATTGCAGACGAATAAACTGGTCGTCAGCGGTGACCTGGCGCACCGGGATCGAAATCGCGCCGGACTGGAGAATCAGCTCAATCTCTTCGATTTCATCCTGCAGGTGACGCTTATCCGGCGCGCTTACGCGGCAGCCGCCCATGGACAGGTCCGCGGTGTGGCTGCGGGAGACAATGCCGCTGGTGTAGTGGATCAGCACCGGAATATCGACATCAATACGAATCGTTTTTCGCACCTGACGGGTTTCGCGCGCCACGGCAATGGCGGCCAGCAGGAAGATCAGGCTGTAAATCCCCCAGCCGACGTTCAGCGCGATAACGTTCGGGTCTGAGCCAAAGTAGTCGTGACCGATGGCGCGGACGATACCGACCACCACCCCCAGGCCCAGCAGACAGGCGACGACCAGGTGCGGTCTGACGACGGTAAAGTCGAAGTAGCCCACGTCCAGCAGGCCGCCTTTATCGGTCACGTTGAATTTCCCGCGTTTGGGGAAAATCATGGTCACCAGCGTCGGCAGCACCAGGTGGAACGCCAGCACGATATCGTAAATTTCGCCCCAGAAGCTGTAACGATAGCGGCCGTTCATGCGCGAGCCGACATAGATCGCGAGGAACAGATGCGGCAGCGCGTAGGAGACAATCAGGCTGGCCGAGGAGTAGATGATATTCAGGTTGAACAGCAGGTAGGCCAGCGGTGCGGTGACAAAGACCACCCGCGGCAGGGCGAACTGATAATAGAGCATGGCGCTGAGATAGCACAGGCGCTGCTGGAATGTCAGCCCACGGCCCAGTAGCGGGTTATCCAGACGGAATATTTGCGTCATCCCGCGCGCCCAGCGGGTACGCTGAATCACGTGCACCACCAGACGTTCGGTGGCTAAGCCGGCCGCCAGAGGTATATCAAGAAACGCCGACTTCCAGCCCAGGCGCTGGAACTTCAGCGCGGTATGGGCATCTTCGGTCACGGTCTCTACCGCAAAGCCGCCGATCTGCTCCAGCGCGGCGCGGCGAATGACGGCGCAGGAGCCGCAGAAAAAGGTCGCGTTCCAGTTGTCGTTCCCCTGCTGAATCGGGCCATAAAACAGCATCCCTTCGTTGGGAATATTGCGGCCCACGGAGAGGTTGCGCTCAAAGGGATCCGGCGAATAGAAGTAGTGCGGCGTCTGCACCAGCGCCAGCATCGGATCGTTGAGGAATCCGCCCACCGTCGCCTGCAAAAAGACGCGGGTTGCCACGTGATCGCAATCAAAAACGCAGATCAGCTCGCCGTGGGTCAGCGTCATCGCGTGGTTGAGGTTGCCCGCCTTGGCGTGTTTGTTATCGTTACGGGTGATATACCCAACCCCAACGTCGGCGGCGAATACCGCGAATTCATTGCGCTTACCGTCATCCAGCAAATAGATTTTTAATTTATCTTTTGGATAATCAATACACTGCGCAGCCAGCACCGTATCACGCACCACCTCAAGCGGTTCGTTATAGCTGGGAATATAGATATCCACCGTCGGCCACTTGCTCATATCATCCGGCAGCGGGACAATTTCACGCTTTAGCGGCCAGACCGTTTGCAGGTAGTTAAGCAGCAGCATCACCCAGATATAGACTTCCGCCAGAAACAGCCCCATCCCCAGAATCGCTTCGATGGTGGAGTTAAAATGCAGGGTCTGCGTTAAACGGAAATACATATAACGGGTCGACATCAGCAGCGATGTCACCACCATGATGACGGAAACGCTGCGGTTTTTACTGAACCCCATCACAAAGAGAATACCGATGCTCAGGAGGCCAAAAATATACTGCTTTTGGCTGTCCATCGGCGTGATCACCACCAGCACGGCAATGGGCGAAAGTACCAGTACCAGCAACCAGAAAAGCGTCTTTTTCATTCAGCAGCCCTGCAATTAAATTAAAGCCCTGACCTGCGAGGCTGGCTATGCACCTTGCCGTCACCAATATTGATACCCAACTGCGCAGAGATTTTTTTGGCAATAATTTCAATATCAAAGGCGGCTGCGGAGGAGGAGTTAAAGTCCAGGATCGACTTCTGGGAAGCATTCGCTTCCACCACGCTTTCATCACGATGGATGATGCCCAGCAGACGATCGCCCAGCTTTTCTTCCATTAACGCCGTAACATCGCGACTGACCTGGCGACGGTTATCGCTCTGGTTGATCACAAAATAGTGTCCGAGTTTATGGTTGAGTTCGCCCCCGGTCAGACGCAGCTTTTCCACGGGCGCCAGCGCGGACATCGAGGCGGTATCCGCCAGCAGCGGTACCAGATGCATATCGGCAAGCGAAGTGAGCGCCTTTAGCGCGGGCGAAGGGCCCGGCGGCAAGTCGGCAATCGTAATCAGCCCCGGATAATTGAGTAATGCCGCCAGGCCACGGGTCAGGAAATGCTCGTCATGGCTCAGGCGTTCATCGAAGGCCTGCCGCTGCGCGTCGCTCACGTCGCCGTAGGGCAAGACGAAGATATTGCTGCCGGCGCTTAATACGCACTGGCTCCAGTCATGGAGCTCCAGCGCTTTCGCGACATAGCCGCGCTCGTCGCTGAGGGGGACGCCAAAATGCAGGCGCAGGGCGTTCTGCACATCAAAATCGAGGGCCAGAACTTTGCTACCTGCGCGGGCCAGCGCCCAGGCCAGATTTGCCGCCAGGGTCGTTTTTCCTACGCCGCCTTTCGGTGAACACACGCAGATCAACGGCATGTCGCAATCCTCTCCAGGAGTGATTTCAGTGACTGATCTTTATCTTTTGCTACCGGCTCCGCGGTTTTGGCCGCAAAAAGATGGGCAAAACCCTCCGTCGTCGGCGCGGCCGCCGGACGAGGCCTGACTGCCGGAGCAGGGACGCTGACCGGTACCGGCTGCGCAGCAGCCTGAGAAACTGCCGGCTGGGGGGCGGGCGCAGCCGCTGCCAGGCTTTGCGGCAGCGCAGGCTCTACGGCCGCCGCAGCAGCAATGTCCGTCAGGGGGGCGGGCTGCGGCGCGGAGGGCGGGATAATCAGGGACGGTGCAGCCAAAGAGGGCCCCGGGGGAGCCTGAACGGCCGCAGGCTCCACCTTGTGAAACATATCGGCAGGAACCCGCTGCGGCAGAGGTAAGGAAACTGACCCACCCATGGCCAAAGAAGACGCTTCCTCCGCCGGAATAAGTTGATTGAGAATAACCCAATCCCCTTTTTCACCGGCGGCGGCTTCTGATGAGAGGTCCTTGAATTTTAGACTGTGTGTCCGCGTCTTTTCCTTGAAGCGCTGCAAATCATCATAATGGTTCATAGATAACCTCATGATTTAAATACGTCATATTTAATCTGTTTTAATTGTCATCCCACGCCACTAAAGCGTAGTTTAATTTGTTGTTTTTTGGGCATTTACCCGGCGTTACGGCCGTCACAATACGCTAACTTTAGTCGCGATTTGATTATTTTGGATAGGTCAGGCTGGTGTAATTCCATAGTGGTAGTGCGGTTACACTAACAGTTCTTTTTCAAAATGATAGCCCCATTTTTTGGGCGGCTGCGCCGTCAATCCCCCCGCAGCCTGCCAGGCTATTAGCAGATCGTAGTTTTTTATACTGTCTGAATTTTAAAAAATGGCGTAATACACGCCAGGGGAAGGCTAAAGAGAATACATTTTAATATTTTTTAAGGCGTTTAGAAATCACTTACCGCGCTTAATTAAAATAATAAAATAGTGTTCCCGTCCAAAATAAATAGCTCAGGATGTTAGCTAAAAACCAGGAATATAAAGCGTTGACCGAACAACAAGGAACAGTTTTATGCATCGCTTTTGCTGTTAATTTGCTCCGGCTAAAGAAACAATCAAGATAAAGTAAAATACATTCATGTAGTTATCCCGGACTCCCGAGATAGCAATGGTTGTGGCGTAAAATGCCGGTATTGTTCGTTGTCGGTTGTTCCAACAGTGCTGAGTTATGGTTAAAAAAAAGCCGAAGCACAGGCTTCGGCTTTGATTATCGATTGCCTGAATCAGCTCAGGGGCTTCTCGCCGTTCTGATCCTGGTCGACCGCAAAGCAGGCTACCAGCTGGCCACCGTAGTCCTTCAGCTGCGGCTGAAGCTGGGTGCACGGGCCGAAACGGCGACGGCAGCGGGCGTTAAACGCGCAGCCCGGCGGCGGATTCAGCGGGCTCGGCAGCTCGCCGGTGAGCTTGATGCGCTCGCGGCGGTCATCCGGATTCAGACGCGGCGTTGCCGACAGCAGCGCCTGCGTGTACGGATGCTGCGGGTTGTTGAAGATTTGATCTTTCGTCCCTTTCTCCACGCAGCGGCCTAAATACATCACCATCACTTCATCAGCGATATGCTCCACGACCGACAGATCGTGGGAGATAAAGACGTAAGAAAGCCCCAGATCCTGCTGTAAATCCATCATCAGGTTCAGCACCTGCGCGCGCACCGAAACGTCCAGCGCGGAAACCGGTTCGTCGGCGATCACCACGTCCGGGTCAAGCATCAGACCGCGGGCAATGGCGATACGCTGACGCTGGCCGCCGGAGAACATATGCGGATAGCGGTCATAGTGCTCGGTTTTCAGGCCCACTTTGGCCATCATCGCCAGCGCCTTCTCCCGGCGCTGCTCTTTGCTCAAGCTGGTGTTGATCTGCAGCGGCTCTTCCAGAATCTGCCCCACCTTTTTACGCGGGTTCAGCGAACCGTAGGGGTTCTGGAACACAATCTGGATTTTCTGCCGGCGCAGCTTCTGCGCCTGCGGATCGTGCTTAAGCAGGTCCTGTCCCTGGTAATAGAGCTCGCCGCCGGTGGGGATTTCAATCATCGTCAGCAGACGACCGAGCGTGGATTTACCGCAGCCGGACTCCCCCACTACCGCCAGCGTTTTACCGCGTTCAAGGGTAAACGAGACGCCGTCCAGCGCCTTGACCAGGCGTTCCGGCGTGAAGAGCCCCTTCTTCACCGGATAGTATTTTTTCAAATCGGTGGCCAGCAACAGAGGCTGTTGCGTGGTGGCCTCATGCGTACTCATAGCCCAGGCCTCCCGGCATCATCAAGTGGGTAATGACATTTCGACTGGCGACCGCCGTTAAGCAGGTTCAGCTCAGGTTCTTCGCTGCGGCATTTGTCGGTCGCATAGGGGCAGCGCGGGTTGAGCAGACAGCCGCTCGGACGGTCGTATTTGCCCGGCACCACGCCCGGCAGCGAGGCAAGACGCGCTTTATCCTGAGCGAACTCCGGCAGCGCGCGCAGCAGCGCCTGCGTATAGGGGTGGCGAGGCGCGCGGAAGATATCCTCCGCATCGCCGGTTTCCACCACCTGCCCCGCGTACATGACGATGATTTTGTGCGCCGCTTCGGCCACCAGCGCCAGATCGTGGGTAATCAGGATCAGCGCCATATTCTCTTTCTGCTGCAGCTCCAGCAGCAGCTCGATGATCTGCGCCTGGATGGTCACATCCAGCGCCGTCGTGGGCTCATCGGCAATCAGCAGCTTTGGCCGACAGGCGATGGCCATCGCGATCATCACGCGCTGGCTCATACCGCCGGAAAGCTGGTGCGGATAGACGTCAAGACGCGAAGCCGGATCGGGGATCCCCACCAGCGTCAGCAGGTCAATCGCCCGCTGCACGCGGGTTTTCTTGTTGCCGCCCTGGTGCACCTTAATGGCTTCCATAATCTGGTAACCGACGGTATAGCACGGATTCAGGCTGGTCATCGGGTCCTGGAAGATCATCGCCACTTCCGCGCCCACCAGCTGGCGGCGCTCTTTTTCGGAAATGCGCTTCAGGTCGCGACCGTTAAACTCCAGCTTTTCAGCCATCACCCGGCCGGGATAGTCAATCAGCCCCATAATCGCCAGCGAGCTGACCGATTTCCCCGAGCCGGACTCGCCGACGATACCGACCACTTCGCCCTGATTTACGCTGTAGCTTACGCGATCTACGGCGCGGAACGGCGTCCCTTCGTCGCCGAAGTGCACCGAGAGTTTATCTACATTTAATAACGCCATCTCGAACCTCTTACTGCTTCAGTTTGGGATCGAGCGCGTCACGCAGACCGTCACCCATCAGGTTAAATGCCAGCACCGTCAGCAGGATAGCGACACCCGGAAAGGTGACGACCCACCAGGCGCTCTGCGCGAACTGCAGCACGTCGGAGAGCATCGTGCCCCACTCCGGTGTCGGCGGCTGCGCACCCATGCCAAGGAAGCCAAGAGCGGCCATATCGAGAATGGCGTTAGAGAAGCCCAGCGACGCCTGAACAATCAGTGGCGCAAGACAGTTAGGAAGAATGTTGATGAACATCTGACGCATCGCGCCTGCCCCCGCCACGCGGGAAGCAGTTACGTAGTCGCGGTTTACCTCTACCAGCACCGCCGCTCGGGTCAGACGCACGTAGTGCGGCAGGGCGACAAAGGTCAGCGCTATTGAGGCATTGACGATCGACGGACCGAAGATGGCTACCAGCACCAGCGCCAGCAGCAGGCTCGGCAGCGCCAGCATAATATCGACAACGCGCATAATGACCGAGTCAACCACGCCGCCAAAGTAGCCCGAGACAAGACCGAGCACCACGCCGAGGATCAGCGACAGTACCACCACCAGACAGCCGACCAGCAGCGACAGGCGCGCGCCGTACATCAGGCGAGACAGGATATCGCGGCCGACGTCATCGGTGCCGAGCAGGTGGCTCACGCTGCCTCCCTCCTGCCAGAACGGCGGAGCCAGCAGCGCATCGCGGAACTGATCCGCCGGATTATAGGGCGCGAGGAAGTTGGCGAAGACGGCGATGATAATCATCACCACGACATAGGCCAGCCCCACGACGGCGCCTTTGTTGCGTTTAAAATAGTGCCAGAACTCCTGCAGAGGGGTCATTGGCACCGGCGCGGCAACAACTTTATTTTCAGTAATTTGTGACATGATGGCCCCTTACTTCTTATGCCGGATACGCGGGTTCACCACGCCGTACAACAGGTCGACCAGCAGGTTGACGAGAATAATCATCGTCGCCACCAGCAGCACCCCGCCCTGCACCACCGGATAGTCGCGGCGCTGCAGCGCGTCAATCAGCCAGCGGCCAAGGCCCGGCCAGGAGAAGATGGTTTCGGTCAGGATGGCCCCCGCCAGCAGCGTACCGACCTGCAGACCGATCACCGTGACCACCGGCAGCATCGCGTTACGCAACGCATGAACGATGATCACCCGCATCCGCGTCAGGCCTTTCGCGCGCGCGGTACGGATATAATCCTCGCCCAGCACTTCCAGCATTGATGAACGGGTCATACGCACGATCACCGCCAGGGGAATCGTCCCCAGCACCACGGCGGGCAGGATCATATGCATTACCGCATCAATAAAGTCGCCCGGCTCGCCCCAAATCGCGGTATCGATCAGCATAAATCCGGTCAGCGGCAGGGTATCGTCAAGGAAGACGGTATCGCTGATGCGTCCGGAAACCGGCGTCAGGTTAAGCTGTACCGACACCAGCATGATCAGCATCATGCCCCACCAGAAGATGGGCATAGAGTAGCCTGTCAGCGCGAGGCCCACGGAGGTGTGGTCGAAGATAGAGCCGCGTTTAACCGCCGCCAGAACGCCCACCGGGATCCCGACGATGACGGCAAAAATCATCGCGCAGACGCCCAGCTCCATCGTGGCCTTAAAGCGCGGCACAAACTCTTGCCAAACGGGAATACGGCTTTTCAGCGAGATGCCCAAATCGCCGTGCATCACGCCCCAAATATAGTTGACGTACTGCTGCCACATCGGTTTATCGAGGCCCATTTCGGCCAGCAGCTGCGCGTGACGTTCAGGGGAAATACCACGTTCGCCCGCCATAATCATCACCGGGTCGCCGGGGATCATATGAACGAAGGCAAAAGTGAGAAGGGTAATACCGATAAATGTTGGGATGACAAGTCCCAAACGTCGGAGAATGAACTGCAACATAACCCGGATTCTCTCTGGAGACGGCCCGCCTGGTGACAGGACGTCTGTATTGCTCACAAATGTCAATTCCCTCTCCCCAAGGCGGGGAGAGGGGAAACACGCTGTTATTATTCGATAGAGACGTTATCGAAGTGGTGTTTACCTAATGGATCGACCACGTAGCCTTTGACCTCTTTACGCACCGGCTCATAGACGGTGGAGTGGGCGACGATCAGCGCCGGAGCCTGATCGTGCATCACGACCTGAGCCTGCTTATACAGCTCAATGCGTTTGTTGTGGTCATCGGTGGCGCGAGCCGGCTGAATCAGGTCTTCAAACGGCTTGTAGCACCAGCGGGAGTAGTTAGAACCGTCTTTTGCCGCCGCGCAGCTGAACAGGGTGGCGAAGAAGTTATCCGGATCCCCGTTGTCGCCGGTCCAGCCCATCATGACGGTCTGATGCTCGCCCGCTTTCGCGCGCTTGAGGTATTCACCCCACTCGTAGGTCACGATCTTGGCCTGGACGCCGACTTTCGCCCAGTCGGCCTGAATCATCTCAGCCATACGGCGCGCGTTCGGGTTATACGGACGCTGTACCGGCATCGCCCACAGGTCGATGGTGAAGCCTTTTTCCAGGCCTGCTTCTTTCAGCAGCGCTTTCGCTTTCTCTGGATCGTAGGTGTAGTCTTTAACGTCGTCGTTATAGCCCCACATGGTCGGCGGGATCAGGTTCTTCGCGGCCTGGCCTGCGCCCTGGTAAACGGCTTTGATAATCGCTTCTTTGTTGACCGCGTAGGTCAGCGCCTGGCGAACTTTGACATCATCCAGCGGCTTCTTCTCGGTGTTGAAAGAGAGGTAGCCGACGTTCAGGCCCGGCTGTTCCAGCAGCGTGATGTTTTTGTCTTCCTTCATGCGCGCGATATCTGCCGGGTTCGGGTACGGCATAATCTGGCATTCGTTTTTCTGCAGCTTAGCGTAGCGCACGGAAGCATCAGGGGTAATGGAGAAGACCAGGCGATCGATTTTCGGCTTGGTGCCCCAGTAGCCCGGGAAGGCTTTATAGAGAATACGGGAGTCTTTCTGGTACTGCAGCAGCTGGAACGGGCCGGTACCGATTGGGTTGAGGTCCACTTTCTCCGGCGTACCGGCTTTCAGCATGTTGTCGGCATACTCTTTTGACAGAATAGAGGCGAAGTCCATGGCGAGATCGGCAAGGAACGGCGATTCCGGACGGGTCAGCACGAACTGGACGGTGTTATCGTCCACTTTCTTCACTTCGCTAATCAGGTCAGGTAATCCCATCCCTTCAAAGTATTCATAGCTGCCGCCAGACACTTTATGGTACGGGTTATTGGTATTTTTTTGTCTGTCGAAGGAGAAGACAACGTCATCGGCGTTCAGCGTGCGGGTCGGTTTAAAATCTTTATTATCCTGCCACTTCACGTCTTTACGCAGATGGAAGGTATAGGTTTTCCCGTCTTCGCTAACTTCCCATTTTTCAGCCAGGCCCGGAATGACTTCCGTGGTGCCGGTTTTGAATTCCACCAGGCGGTTATAAATCGGCACTGAGCTGGCGTCATAGGTGGTACCAGAGGTGAAGAGCTGCGGGTTAAAGCCTTCCGGCGAACCTTCTGAACAATAAACCAGGGTCTTCGCTTGTACGCTTGCTGCGACGGTCATGGCAACCAGGCTCAGACCAAGCTTCAGCATCCCTGATTTCTTCAAGGAAATACTCATTATTCTGCTCCAATGTGATGTTGTTTGCATATATCCGCCAGACCTTTATTTATTTTTATTCGTCATATTGCGAACTACGGATGCGTTGGCTGCGCTCGATAACCCCGGTCACATAGACATCTATGCTCCCGGAGATTCTCACGCTTGCCGCCTTCCCGCAGCTCGAACTATTTAGAATATACCCGGTCCGGTCGGTGGTGCCCGAAAGCGTTGAGAGAGATGGGGATTCCTTTCACAAAAACGACTGAGTTGCAGTACGGATTCTCCATGAAATGCCCCTCATGCCCTACAATCTGTCAACAGAATGGGGAAACGTCAATACAGCCAACCTGGTTTTACATCCGGTGTGAGAATTGGCGGGCAAAGATTAAAAAAAGTGCAAAGCGCTATTTCCAGCAGAGAAATTTATGCTAGCGGCCAATAGACAGAATAAACGCCTTAATATTTTCCAGCAGCCAGTGATAAGCAATTATGGTAAATGGTAAAAATTTCTTGCGATGTGACCAATATGTGAGCGATAAATAGCGTGAACGTTAAAACGCACAGCGGAAAATGCTGAAGTTATCCATAAGCTTCGCGAAAAAAGATCGGAGTATATATAAAAAAATACAATGGAAGATGTCACAAAATAGGGAATTGGCGCCAGGAAATGAGGGTGGAGGCGTTTTCTTACACTCTTAGCAAGCTGCGTATTTTCCCGGAGGCGATGCTGGCGCATCTGTCCGGGCTACACGGCCCGCAGACGGCGGTGAACCCGTAGCCCGGGCAAGGCGCTTTGCGCCGCCCCCGGGAGCGGTGTGCGGTGCGGCTGGATTTCCCGGAGGCGATGCTGGCGCATCTGCCCGGGCAAGGCGCTTTGCGCCGCCCCCGGGAGCGGTGTGCGGTGCGGCTGGATTTCCCGGAGGCGATGCTGCGCATCTGTCCGGGCTACCGGCCCGCAGACAACGCTGACCCCGTAGCCCGGGCAAGGTGCTTTGCGCCGCCCCCGGGAGCGGTGTGCAGTACGGCTGGATTTCCCAAAACGATGCTGCATATCAGTAAGGACGACAAAAACAAAAAAGCCTGCTCATTGAGCAGGCTTTTCGAATTTGGTCGGTGATAGAGGATTCGAACCTCCGACCCCTTCGTCCCGAACGAAGTGCGCTACCAGGCTGCGCCAATCACCGAATGCGGGCGCATCTTACTGCTGCGATACACACCCGTCAATGCCTTATTATGAAAAAGTCGCTCAAGCGGCGAGAAACTCGCCACTCTGCTACTCCTTCTTCGCCGCAGCGTCAGGAACGTGGCACCAGTTGTTATATTGGTTAATCCCGCCGTCCGGCGAAGTATAGCCAAGACAGCCCATAATAGTGTCATACAGCTCTACGTGACGACGCGGTACCTTCATGGCCGCCTGCTGCTTCAGGTGCGCAAAAGAAGCTGCGTGGTCGGGCGACGCCAGATACTTATCCGACATCCACACCAGCATCGGCACGCGGAACTGCTCCGGCGGCGCCATCTTGCGCGGCGTACCGTGCAGGTGTTCGCGCTCGTTGATAGACTCGCCGTGGTCGGCCGCATAGAAAACAATCGCCTTCTTGTCCCGCAGCTGATCCAGCACGCTGACGATAAAGTGATCGACGTAGGTCACGCTGTTATCGTACGAGTTAATCAGCTCAGCCTTCGAGCATTTATTATCGACGCCGACGCACTCCGGCTTCCACTGCGCAAAGCTGCGCGGATAGCGCTGGGTATAGTTAAAGTGCGATCCTTTGGTATGCAGAATAATCAGGTGCTTACCATTGGGATTCTTCGCCAGACCGCGCTTCATCTCATCCACCAGCAGCATATCGTCAACGCTCTTGCCGCGGTTACTCGGCTCAGCGCCAATCTGCTCGCGATAGGCGATATTGTTCGCCATCGTGTTGCTGTAGAACCACATCTCGCTCTGCATGGCGTACAGGTTGCCGGTAAAGCCGAGCTGGTGCAGGACGGCAAAGACGTTCTGTTCTTTCAGCGTCCGCTGCGGGTTATCATCCGCCCCGCCCTGACGAACGAACATACAGCGCAGCGACAGCTTAGTAGCGGTATCGCAGGAGTATCCGCGGAAAGCGACCAGGTTTTTCTCCTGCGCCAGCTTAGGCGTGGTATTGCGGCTATAGCCCAGGATGCCCATATGGTCCCAGCGGGTGGTTTCGCCGATGATAAACACCACGTAAGTATCATCCAGCCCTTGCGGCTCAACGTAGGTGAATTTTTTCGCCGGATTGATCAGGGATTTATTATCGGAAGACTCGTCCACCTGCGCCCACGCGTAAAGCCCCAGCGCTGATAGCCAGTTAGACGGCAGATAGGAGTTAGCCACCACCCCGCCATAGCTTGGCAGATCGACTTCGGAACTGCGCTCAAAGTTCTTCTGACGAACCTCCAGCAAGCGAATAGGCCCCCAGACCATCAGGCCAGCCAGCAGCACGATAGTAATATTCTTCATCCGCTGGCCGGGCGTACGAATTTGACGCAGCAGGGTGAAGCGACAGCGGTTGCTCCAGATAAGCACCAGCGGCAGCGCACTCATCAGCACCAGCCAGAGAATCAGGTGCCAGCCGATAACCTCTCTGGACAAGTCGATGTCAGTGGTCATCACCGAGGCAATAATCCCGTAGCCGATCACCACATTCAGGAAGGTCATGTAATAGCTGGCGGCGGCGGAGAAGAGTACGACGATGGTCGCGAGAATACGCCAGACCCGGCGGCCAAACAGCGACAAAATACGCAGCAGAAAGAAGGTGACCAGAAAGGTCCCTATCAGCTCAACTGCACCTGAGAGTCCTTTCCAGATGGTAAACTCCTGAGCGTACCCCTCGAAGCGGCGGAAGAATACGGCGGCGTTCATAAACCAGCCGATGTACAGCGCCAGCCAGATACTGAGCTTCAGCTGCGTCATCGTTTTAATGTATTTCATGCAAAAAACCTGGAAAACGAAGAGATAAAACCGCCCGACTTAAGCGATATAAGTAAGCAGGTTAATAAAGTGCGTTTAGCTTGGTTATAAGAAACCTCTACAAAGCGCGATAAGTAGACCACAGCGGAAGGAAAAAGTATCAGGAGGGAATGTGATCCAACCAAACATTTACAAAACATTTGGTTGGATTGGCACTATTAGCTTAGGGAATTAATCATCGGGGCCGGGATAACACCCGGTTTCAGGCGTGAGCCTGGTGGTAAATTTCACTTTTCGGCTGGCGAATCGTTGTCGAAAGCGCCAGAGAGAGAATCAGCAGCGCAAAGATGACGCAGAAGGTCACGTAGAAACCGCCGAACAGGGAAGCAATCAGCGAACCGCAGATGCTGCCGATACCAAAGCCGAGATAAATCACGCCGTAGTTTTTCGCCAGATTATTGAGGCCAAAGAACTCGCTGACCAGCGACGGGAAGACGGTAATCGTACCGCCGAAGTTAAAGGCCACGCAGGCGATAGCGGCGAAGAACGTCATGGCGTTCAGCGGAGCGAACAGCAGCGCCGCCATACCGATAAGCGAGACAACCTGTCCGATGGTAATCACCCGGATGCGGGACATTTTATCGGACAGAATGCCCAGAACCAGGCGCCCGCTCAGGTTAGCGATAGAGATCACCGTCACCGCGTTGGCGGCCGTCGCAACATCGAGGTGCACCATCCCCTGGGCGATGTCTTTCGCCACGCCAATCACGTACAGGCCGCTCATGCAGGCGGTCAGGAACATCACCGCCAGCATCCAGTACTGAGGTTTACGCATCGATTCGGCGAGGGTGAAGTCATTTTCGACGACGCCGTTGTTGGCGGTAGCGGTGTGGTTCGGGGCGTCTGTCATCAGCGTCGCGCCAAAAACGATCATCACCAGCACAATAGCGCCCCAGATAATAAAGGTTTTTTCCAGGCCGACCGTCGCCAGCAGATGGGAGTCAATAAATTTAAAACCCAGGCTGCCAAGCCCGTAAGCACCGATGGAAAAAGCCGAAATCAGTCCCTTACGTTCCGGGAACCATTTGACGCAGTTCGACAGCGTCAGCAAATAGCCAGCACCGTCGGCCAGCCCCACCAGCAGACCCGCGCTCAGCCACAGCATCATCAGGCTGTTTGAATGCGCGGTAAGGAAGAATCCGAGGCCCAGCAGGACGCCGGAAGCCATGGTGACGCGTTTAACGCCGAAACGTTCCTGTAATTTACCTGCCACGGATGAAGAGAGCGCCAGGCCGAGGCTTAACAGGCCGAATGAAAACGCCACCTGGCTTACCGGTTCGTCCAGCTTGGCGGAAAGCGAACTATTGAACAAACTCCATGTATAAACCGATCCCAGCGCAAATTGCGTAATGATAGTGCCGAGCAGCGTAAGCCAGCGGGTGTATTGACGGTTTGCAGCGTTCATAGCAGTTGTCCTGAATAATTAACTGCCGCCACCATAACGAAGTCCCCTGTAAGTCTGGGGAAAAAAGGCATGAGCTGCCGCTACCGCGGAATGAAATGCATTAAAGGCGGAATGAATGGCATTGCAAAACATTCACGCCTTAACGATTTATCGAAAAGTTAGTGACCGCTACCGCTGGAATATGCGTCATTACTGTAATGATAAAGTAAATTAAACGTATCAACTATGCTACATATTTAGCCTGAATAACTCGAGTGGCAGCATGCCGCAGCCCCATCCGGGTGAGGCTCAGGGATGAGCCGAATCACAAGCGCCGCCAGCGTATCCGCAATAAATTAAAAATTGGCGCTCACGCCCATTAAATAGAGATAGTTTGCCCCGGTGGGTAAATTGTCCGCCTGGGACAGCGCCGCCCAGGCGGCAAGATGAGAGTTGAGCGACATATCTGCGCCCAGCGTCACGTCCCGCCAGGCTCCGTCCTGAGCGCGGTTCGCCCCGCCGAAATCCGTCGTCAACTCCTGGTTATAGCTCACCTGAGCCCACGGATGTACGCCCCATAGCTTCTGATAATCAACCCGCCAGCCCAGCGTATTCACATAGCCGGTTCCGGCCGCATTGCGGGTAAGCGGCGGCGACGTCAGATCGGAATGTAAACTGGCGACCGGGCCGGACGTCACCCCCTCGGTCAGAGAGAAATTCCAGCCGACGCTCATACCGCGTGCGCTATCCACCGGAGAGACCGCCTGATTAAACGCCAGTCCGGAAGGATCGTCGGACGCATTTATCCGCTCCGCGAGAATATCTTCATAGCGCGGTTGGTGATCGCTGTCCCATGTATAGCGTTCCGCAGTATTACTTTTTGTATCGATAGCGATATATTCCTGTTGCCAGGCATTCGCCCCGGCAACACACGACGCCCAGACGGATACGCACGCCGGGACCAGGAATACCCGGAGGCCATTGCATTTCTTTATTATCATTAATGCGACTCCAAAAAGAGCCGAAACGGCAAGGTTGCTGTGTTTTTTTTATGGGTGTCCTATCCCTGCTTGGGGAATAATAACCCTGTATTAACTATTATCTTTATCTTTCAGCCGTCAAGTTGAACGACTGAGTTTTTATCACAAAAGGGAGAGACAGATGCAACGTTGCGGATGGGTCAGTCAGGATCCTTTATACATTGAGTACCACGATAAGGAGTGGGGCGTTGCTGAAAAGAATCCCCGCAAGCTGTTTGAGATGATTTGTCTCGAAGGCCAGCAGGCCGGACTGTCGTGGATCACCGTGCTGAAAAAGCGTGAAAACTACCGCCGCGCTTTTCACCAGTTTGATCCGGTTCGCGTCGCGGCAATGGACGAAGAAGACATTGAACGTCTGGTTCTCGACGCCGGTATTATTCGCCATCGCGGTAAAATTCAGGCCATCATCGGCAACGCCCGCGCCTTCCTGGCGATGGAAAAAAATGGCGAACCTTTCGCAGATTTCGTCTGGTCATTCGTCGATAATCACCCCCAGGTGACGGCCGCCGCCACGCTGGCGGAGATCCCGACAACCACCCCGGCTTCTGACGCATTGTCGAAAGCGCTGAAAAAACGGGGCTTTAAGTTTGTCGGCTCCACTATCTGCTACTCCTTTATGCAGGCCTGCGGTCTGGTCAACGACCACGTCATCGACTGTTTCTGTCGCTCAGGAGGCCAGGATGATTCGTAACTGGGACGCTAACGAAACCGGCCCGCTGCTCGAGCTGTGGCTTGAGAGTACGATCCACGCGCATCCGTTTATCGCCGAAAGCTACTGGCATGACAGCCTGGCGATAGTGCGCGACGTTTACCTGCCCTCCGCGCAAACCTGGGTATGGGAGCAGGACGGCGTGCTGAAGGGTTTTATCAGCGTGATGGATTCCCGCTTCATCGGCGCGCTGTTCGTCGCGCCGGATGCCGCCAGGCAGGGTATCGGCAGCGCGCTGATCGGCGAAGTCAAAAAACACTACGGTTGGCTAACCCTTGAGGTATACCAGAAAAACGTTCAGGCGGTGAATTTCTACCATGCGCAGGGCTTCCGCATTGAAGACTGCGCATGGCAGGATGAAACCCAGCATCCGACCTGGATTATGCATTGGTCGGCGGATCAAATGCCGTCAGCGTAAGCTCGGGCCCGGTATACTTTTCCAGCCAGGCCAGCGCCGTATTTCCGGCGCAGCCGTTACCCAGCCGCGATGTCGGAATATCTTTGGTCAGCACGTTCACCGCACCGTTTTTGCAGATCCCCGCCTGAGGGTCGAGATCGGGCCATGCTCCTTCGTGCAAGCAGATAACCCCGGGACGAATGCCGTCGGTCACTACCGCGCCGGCCAGCACCTGGCCGCGTGAATTCCATACCCGCACCAGATCGCCATCGGCGATATTGCGCGCCTGCGCATCGCGCGGATGAAGGGTTAACGGTTCACGACCCGCCACCGCGTACTGTTCGCGCAGCGGCGTATGGTTGAGCTGGCTGTGGAGGCGGTGCGCCGGATGCGCTGACAGCACCTGGAGCTGGCCTTCCTGCGCATTGCCGTGCCATTCGTCCGGCTCCAGCCACATAGGGTGCGGCGGGCAATCCGGATAAGCAAACCCGGCGATGGTCGGCGAGTGAATTTCAATTTTACCGCTGGCGGTTTTCAGCGGATTCGCCTGCGGATCGGCCCTGAAGGCGGCAAAGCGGGCGAAGCGCGCGTTTTCAGGGTTCTCCGGCATTTCAATCAGCTGATTATCCTGCCAGAACTGGGCGAACGGCGGCAGCGTAACCTGCTGCACCGCCCCGCGCTGGGCGGCAATCTGGTAAAACGTCTCCAGCCACTGCAGATCGTTTTTACCCTCGGTGAAGCGCTCCCGCCCGCCCGCTTCCCAGCGTTCGCTGAGGTCGGCGAAGACCTCGAAATCATCGCGCGCTTCATCGCGCGGCGCGACCACCCGCTTCATCGGCACCAGATGCTGGTTGCTGTAGTCGCCGGTCATGGTCATATCGTTGCGTTCAAATGAGGTCGTCGCGGGCAGCACGATATCGGCATGGCGCGCCGCGGCGGTCCAGAAGCATTCGGAAATGACGATAAGCTCCGGTTTTTGCCAGGCGCGGATCAGCCGGTTGGTATCCTGATGGTGGGTAAAGTTGGCGCCGCCCGCCCACCAGATAAAGCGGATATCCGGGAAGCGGCGTTCCATACCGTTATGTTGATAAGACGCTCCGGGGTTTTCCAGCGCTTCAACGATACGCGCGACCGGGATTTTTTCCACTGCATCGGTCCCGCCCGCCACGCTGCCCTGCATTGAGGCCAGCACCGCCGCGCGGCGCGTAGGGTTGCCGCCGTTGGCAAAGTGATAGGAAAGGCCAAAGCCCCCGCCCTGGGTGCCTATCTGGCCGAGCATGGCGGCAAGGGTCACCAGCATCCAGTGTTTTTGTTCGCCAAACTGCTGGCGCTGCATTCCCCAGCCGGACATCAACATGGTGGTGTTTTCGTGGAAAAGTTGTGCCAGTTCGCGAATTTTCTACGCGCTAATGCCGCAGATCGCCGCCGCCCATTCCGCCGTTTTTGCCGTTCCGTCGCTCTCCCCGGTCAGATAGCGGGCGAAAACGTCATAGCCGCTGGTGCAGCGGGCCAAAAACGCGTCATCCTGCCAGCCGTTTTCCACCAGCGTATGGGCGATACCGAGCATCAGCGCCACGTCGGTGCCCATATGCGGGGCGATCCACTCCGCCGCGTCGCCAAAGAATTCCGCCGTTTCCGATCGCATGGGATCGATGCAGATCACCCGCTTCCCGCTCTGACGCAGACGATCGAACCACGGGATGCCCTGCTCATCGGAAGCGTTCCAGGCAATTTTTAGCGTATTTAATGGGTTAGCGCTCCACAGCACCACGACATCGCTATGTTCCAACACCATTGGCCAGCTGGTCTGCTGCTGATAAACCTCATTACCGCCAACCACGTATGGCATGATCGCCTGGGCCGCGCCGGTGGAATAATCGCCCAGATGCCCGGTATAGCCGCCCGCCAGGCTCATATAGCGCTGGAGCAGCGTCGCCGCTTTGTGCAGCACGCCATTTGAGCGCCAGCCGTAGGAGCCCGCAAAAATCGACGCCGGGCCGTAGCTTTCGCGAATGCGCCGGTGCTGGGCGTGAATCAGATCCAGCGCCTGCTCCCAGCTCACCCGCACAAACTCATCCTGCCCGCGCACGCCTTGTGGGCTTTCTGGCGAGGCGAGAAATCCCTTACGCACCATCGGATAACGTACGCGGGTTTTGCTATGCACCTGATCGCGCACTGCGGTTTGCAGCGAGTTGGGGAAAGGGGTATCAAGCGCCCCGCGCGAAGAGATGACGTTCTCGCCATCGGTTTCGACCAGCATTGGCCCCCAATGGGCTGCGGTCAGGACAGTTTTGGTAGCAGATGAGGTTGGCAATGCGGGCTCCTGGTCAGCGATAGCAGGTATGGTGACGGCACGTTATTCAGCCGTTCAATGTTATTTACAAATTGAGATGCTCTCTGCGGAATTTTCTCCGGTTTCGGGCGTCATAATCAACCGTCACGGTCGCTGTGGCAAAGAATAAAAAGGATTAAGGAAATAAGATGAAAAAACGCGTACTCATGATTGCGGCTGTCGTTAGCGGCGCACTGGCCATTTCTGGCTGTACCACCAATCCCTATACCGGGGAGCGCGAAGCGGGTAAATCCGGGATCGGCGCGGGCATTGGTTCGTTAGTCGGCGCAGGCGTTGGGGCGCTCTCCTCTTCCAAACATGACCGCGGCAAAGGCGCGCTGATCGGCGCAGCGGCCGGCGCGGCGCTGGGCGGCGGCATCGGTTACTATATGGACGTGCAGGAAGCGAAGCTGCGCGAGAAAATGCAGGGAACCGGCGTAAGCGTGACGCGAAACGGCGACAATATCGTGCTGAACATGCCGAACAATGTGACCTTCGACAGCAGCAGCGCCAACCTGAAACCCGCGGGCGCCAATACCCTCACCGGCGTGGCGATGGTGCTGAAAGAGTATGAGAAAACCGCCGTTAACGTAGTGGGTTATACCGACAGCACCGGCAGCCAGGATCTGAACATGCGCCTCTCTCAGCAGCGCGCGGAGAGCGTCGCCAGCGCGCTTATTACCCAGGGCGTGGCGGCTAATCGCATCCGCACAACCGGTATGGGTCCGGCGAACCCGATCGCCAGCAACAGCACGGCGGAAGGCAAAGCGCAGAACCGCCGCGTTGAAATTACCCTCAGCCCGCTGCAGTAATGCCCTCTTTGCCCGGCGACTCGCCGGGCAAAATGCTTGATATAGCGAATTTTCGCGCTAAGGTGTGTGCAGATTTCAGCAAAGGAAGCCACCATGGCGAAAGCGGCGCGAGCAACCATTAGCGATGTGGCGAAAGCCGCAAAGACCGGCAAAACCAGCATTTCACGCTATCTGAACGGCGAGAAGCATCTGCTTTCCGACGATCTGCTGGGGCGCATTGAAAAAGCCATTGCCGAGCTCGATTATCGTCCCAGCCTGATGGCCCGCGGCCTGAAGCATGGCCGCACCCGGCTGATCGGCCTGATCATCGCCGATATCACCAACCCCTACTCCGTCAACGTGCTCAGCGGCATTGAAGCCGCCTGTCGCGAAAAAGGATTTACCCTGCTGGTATGTAATACCAACAATGAGCTGGACCAGGAGCTGCACTATCTCGACCTGCTGCGCAGCTATCAGGTGGAGGGGATCGTGGTCAACGCGGTCGGGATGCGCGAGGACGGCCTCAACCGCCTGCAGCAGTCGGCGCTGCCGATGGTGCTTATCGACCGCAAAATTCCGGAATTCGCCTGCGATGTCGTCGGCCTCGATAATACCCAGGCCGCCACCACCGCCACCGAACACCTGGTGGAAAAGGGCTTCGAAGCCCTGCTGTTCCTTAGCGAACCCCTCGGCTCGGTCAATACCCGCCGCGAGCGCCTGAGCGCGTTTCGCCAGACCCTCCTGCGCCATACCGGTATTGTCGCGGAAAACGCCGAAGTACCGTTGAACGATGGCGCGATGCTGGATAACGTCCTGCGTCACTTCCACTCCCACCATCGCGGCATGCGCAAGGCGGTGATTTCCGCCAACGGCGCGCTGACCCTGCAAGTGGCACGCTCCCTTAAACGCGTTGGCCTGATTTGGGGCAGCGATATCGGCCTGCTGGGCTTCGATGAACTGGAGTGGGCCGAGCTGGCGGGCGTGGGGATCACCACGCTCAAACAGCCGACCTGGCAGATTGGCTTCGCCGCCGTCGAGCAGGTGGTGCGTC
Organism: Klebsiella sp. Q11; assembly: GCF_964241505.1. Classification (NCBI taxonomy): domain Bacteria; kingdom Pseudomonadati; phylum Pseudomonadota; class Gammaproteobacteria; order Enterobacterales; family Enterobacteriaceae; genus Klebsiella; species Klebsiella sp. Q11. Next base: position 271,878 of record NZ_CAXSXW010000002.1, on the reverse strand, counting down.
GGATTGAAGGCAGCAACGACCCGGTCTGCGAACGGGTTTTTTCCGGCGAGCTGATCGTCAGAGGCTCCACCTCCCGCTAACGATCCTTCGTGATGGCGATCATAAATTAGACATCCTGGCCTTTGCTTTGGAACCGATACCATCTAGCGTAATAAACAACGCATCAGATTATCGTCGGGAGTATTGGGATGGCCAGAAAGATTATTGTCGTTACCGCCGCGTACGGGAATGACCATGTTAAAGCGCTGGGCGGGCAGTCCGCCGTCCTGCCGTTTATCGCCGGCTCCGGCGCCGACGGCGTAGAGATCCGCCGGGAACTGTTCAGCGCGGATGAGCTGAACCACCTGCCGGAACTGGCCGCCGATATTGAGCGCCGCGGCCTGCTGGTTTGCTATTCCGCACCGGAAGCCCTGTTTACCGCAGACGGCTCGCTCAACCCGCGCCTCGCCGACTTTTTGCAGGAAGCGCAAACCCTTAACGCGCTGTGGCTGAAGCTCTCGCTGGGCCGCTTTACCCACCAAAACGATCTGGACACCCTGCGCGATATCCTGCGCGAGAGCGGCATGGCGCTGGTGGTGGAAAACGATCAAACCGACTGCGGCCAGCTGGCGCCGATGCAGCGCTTCAAGGCCGCCTGTCGGGTTAACCAGCTGCCGATCACCCTCACCTTTGATATGGGCAACTGGCTGTGGGTTGGCGACTCGCCGGAAGAGGCCGCGCGCCACCTGGCGCCTGCCGTCAGCTATATTCATGTAAAGGCGGCTGAGCCGCACCATTCGCAGTTTCGCGCCGTACCGCCGGATGAAGCGTCCGGGCGCTGGCTGGCGCTGCTCGACAATCTGCCCGCAGACGCCCCGCGCGGGATCGAATTTCCGCTGACTGGCCATGACCTGACGGCCGTGACCCGCCGCTACGTCAACCTGTTACGCGAGGATTAAGTTATGCAAAAAGCGTTAGATGTCATCACGATAGGCGAAGCCATGGCGATGTTTGTCGCCACCGAAACCGGCGAACTGGCTGAAGTAGAACATTTTATGAAGCGCGTGGCGGGCGCGGAAGTGAACGTCGCGACCGGGCTGGCCCGCCTCGGCTTAAGCGTCGGCTGGGTAAGCCGCGTCGGCGCGGACAGCTTTGGCCGCTTCGTCCTCACCGCGCTGGCGAAAGAGGGGATTGACGCCCGCGGCGTGAGCACCGATGGCCGCTACGCTACCGGCTTTCAGCTGAAATCTAAAGTTGAAAATGGAACCGATCCCATCGTGGAATATTTTCGCAAAGGCTCTGCCGCCAGCCATCTGTCGCCGGATGATTTTAACGAATCATACTTCGCCAGCGCCCGTCACCTGCACTTAAGCGGCGTGGCCGCCGCGCTGTCGGAAAGCTCATACGCCCTGCTGGACCGCGCGGCGCGCACCATGAAAGCGCAGGGAAAAACGATTTCGTTCGACCCCAACCTGCGGCCCACGCTGTGGAAAAGCGAAGCCGAGATGGTCGAGAAGCTTAACCGCCTTGCGTTTCAGGCCGACTGGGTTCTGCCGGGGTTGAAAGAAGGCATGATTCTGACCGGCCAGCAAACGCCGGAAGCCATTGCGGACTTTTATCTCAGCCACGGCGTTCGCGCGGTCATCATAAAAACCGGCTCCGACGGCGCCTGGTATAAAACCGCCGATGGCGAACAGGGGGCCGTTGCGGCGATAAAAGTGGATAACGTCGTCGATACCGTTGGCGCCGGCGATGGCTTTGCCGTCGGGGTGATTAGCGCCCTGCTGGAAGGAAAACCGCTGCCGCAGGCGGTGAAACGCGGAAACAAAATCGGCTCACTGGCCATTCAGGTCCAGGGCGATAGCGAAGGCTTACCCACGCGTGAGGCGCTGGGCGAGTAAGCAGATTCAGCACAACGTCAGGCCGTTCTGTACCCTACATGCAGCGCGGCGTAACGGATCTTTTCTATGATGAGCGTCACCTCACTCACAGAGGCAAACCTATGAATAGTTCGACGAATGCAACAAAACGCTGGTGGTACATCATGCCTATCGTGTTTATCACGTATAGCCTGGCATATCTCGACCGCGCTAACTTCAGCTTCGCTTCGGCGGCCGGTATTACTGAAGATCTGGGGATCACCAAAGGTATCTCCTCCCTGCTGGGGGCGCTGTTCTTCCTCGGCTACTTCTTCTTTCAGATCCCCGGCGCGATTTACGCCGAACGCCGCAGCGTACGCAAACTCATTTTTATCTGCCTGATCCTGTGGGGCGCCTGCGCCTCGCTGACCGGGATGGTGCACAATATTCCCGCGCTGGCGGCGATTCGCTTTATTCTCGGCGTCGTCGAGGCCGCGGTCATGCCGGCGATGCTGATTTACATCAGCAACTGGTTTACTAAATCTGAACGCTCTCGCGCCAATACCTTCCTGATCCTCGGCAACCCGGTGACGGTGCTGTGGATGTCGGTGGTGTCCGGTTACCTGATTCAGGCCTTCGGCTGGCGGGAAATGTTTATTATCGAAGGCGTTCCGGCGGTGATTTGGGCCTTCTGCTGGTGGGTGCTGGTAAAAGACAAACCTTCGCAGGTCAACTGGCTGGCGGAAAGCGAAAAAGCCGCGTTGCAGGAGCAGCTGGAGCGTGAACAGCAGGGAATCAAACCGGTGCGCAACTACGGCGAAGCCTTCCGCTCGCGCAACGTTGTCCTGCTGTGCATGCAGTATTTCGCCTGGAGCATCGGGGTTTACGGTTTCGTTCTGTGGCTGCCGTCAATTATCCGCAGCGGCGGCGAGAATATGGGCATGGTCGAGGTCGGCTGGCTCTCATCCGTCCCCTATCTGGCGGCGACCATCGCGATGATCGTGGTCTCCTGGGCCTCCGATAAAATGCAGAACCGCAAGCTGTTTGTCTGGCCGCTGCTGCTGATTGCCGCCTTCGCCTTTATTGGTTCCTGGGCCGTTGGCGCCAACCATTTCTGGGTCTCTTATACCCTGCTGGTGATTGCCGGCGCGGCGATGTACGCCCCCTACGGACCGTTCTTCGCCATCATTCCTGAGATGCTGCCGCGCAACGTCGCCGGAGGCGCCATGGCCCTGATTAACAGCATGGGCGCGCTGGGTTCGTTCTTCGGCTCATGGTTTGTCGGTTACCTGAACGGCACCACCGGCAGCCCCGCAGCCTCGTACATTTTCATGGGAGTGGCGCTTTTCGTCTCGGTATGGCTTACTTTGATTGTTAAGCCTGCTAATAATCAAAAACTTCCGCTCGGCGCACGTCACGCCTGAAACCTTAACGCAACGGAGAACCGCATGAAGCCGTCAGTCATTCTCTACAAAACGCTTCCCGACGACCTGCAACAGCGTCTGGAACAACACTTTACCGTCACCCAGGTGAAAAACCTGCGTCCGGAGACCGTTTCACAGCACGCCGACGCGTTCGCTGAAGCGGTAGGTCTGCTGGGTTCCAGCGAAAAAGTCGATACCGCGTTACTGGAGAAAATGCCCAAGCTTCGTGCGACCTCGACCATCTCCGTCGGCTATGACAACTTCGACGTCGATGCGCTGAATGCACGTAAAGTGCTGCTGATGCACACCCCGACGGTACTGACCGAGACCGTCGCCGATACCGTGATGGCGCTGGTATTGAGCACCGCGCGTCGGGTGGTTGAGGTGGCTAACCGCGTGAAGGCCGGCGAGTGGACCAAAAGCATCGGTCCGGACTGGTTTGGCAACGATGTGCACCATAAAACCCTCGGTATCGTCGGTATGGGGCGTATCGGGATGGCGCTTGCCCAGCGCGCCCACGCGGGCTTTGGTATGCCGATCCTCTACAACGCCCGCCGCCAGCACCCTCAGGCAGAGGAGCGCTTTAACGCCCGCTACTGCGATCTCGATACCCTGCTGGAGGAAGCGGATTTTGTCTGCCTGATCCTGCCGCTGACCGACGAGACTCATCATCTGTTCGGCAAAGCGCAGTTTGCCAAAATGAAGCCCTCCGCCATCTTTATTAACGCCGGGCGCGGCCCGGTGGTGGATGAGAAAGCGCTGATTGCCGCACTGCAGGAAGGTGAAATTCATGCCGCCGGCCTCGACGTTTTCGAACAAGAGCCGCTGGCGAAAGACTCCCCGCTGCTGAATATGCCGAACGTGGTCGCCGTGCCGCATATTGGCTCGGCCACGCATGAAACCCGCTATAACATGGCGGCCTGCGCGGTGGATAATCTGATTGATGCCCTGAACGGCAACGTTGAGAAGAACTGCGTGAATCCGCAGGTGAAGTGAGAAGTGAAAAAAGAAAACCCGGGCTAAGGTGAAGCCTTGCCCGGGCTGTCAGAGCCGTTAACGCGTCGCGTTAACTGCCGCGGTCCACGCCTGATTAAAGGCCTGGTGCTGAGCGGCCAGCGGCCCAATCAGCGTATTGTACTGGCTGGCCTGCTGCGAAGTCGGGAACTGAATACCGTTCGCCACGAAGCTGACCTGGGTTTCTTGCTGAGCGATAAAATCACCCACCTGCACCAGCTGTTGGGTAAATACCTGCGCTGCCGGAATTAACGGCTGTAGCGCATTCGCCGGCGCCGTCACGACTTTGTTATAGACCTGGTCGAAGACCGGCTTGAGATCGTCGCCCTGTTTCAGCGCGCCGTGGGCGGCATCCGCCTGTATTTTTGCGTTCTCCAGCTGCTGGCTCAGTACGCCCAAAGCGCCGTTTGCCTGACGCAGCGGCTCGCGCTGGGTAACATAATCCTGCGGTACGCGGATCGCGTTCACGCTATCAACCACCGGACGTAAACCCGCATCCATCGCCTGGCTTACCTGCTGTGAATAGCCGTAAATCACCGCGTAATCGGAAACGAAAGGCCCGAACTGTTTTTTCTGATCGGCGGTCAGCGTCGGCAGACGTTCGCCGCTACGCATTGCCGTATTTTGCAGGAAGTCGATAAACGCTTTGCGCTGATCGCCTTCTTTATCAAAACACCCACTCAGGCTAACCACCATTAACAGGGCCGCAATAGCCGCAAACCAGCGAGAGCAGGACTTTCCTGTCGCCATTTTTTTACTCCTTTCAGCCAAAAAAAGCGCAAACAGACACACACGTGCCAGACGCTGACAAGGATAGTCCAGGTCGGCCTTGCAGGATACCTTTTCCTGACAATCTTCCTCCCTGAAAGCCGGTTTTTTAGCGTTTTAGCGGCCAGTCGCGTCGGCTGTTAAGTTCATCACAATTACCGCTATCATCCGGTATTCGGCTGAAACGCTTAACAAATTGATTTTATTATTATTAATCTGTTCTCTCTTCTGCACCGGGCGCAAAGTGGACGATAATCGCACGCTTCCCTTTTCCCCTGCATTGCCTGAACCGCCGTTCGATGATTTTATTAAATGAGCGATTAACGGCTTTTTGTTCGATAATCGCACAAACAACATCAACGACCGCGAGGGAGATAACAATAATCTATCTCTGTCCCCCGCTCTGCCTGCCAGGAATGCCGCATGAAGAAAACAACCATCGATATTCAGGCTTTTATCAATGAACATCCCTTCACGAAATACCAGTGGATGATTCTGGCCTTATGTTTTATCACCGTCGCGATGGACGGATTCGATACCGCGATAATCGGCTTTATCGCCTCTGACCTGGTGCAGGAATGGGGCGTCGAAAAATCGGCGTTAGGCCCGGTCATGAGCGCCGCCTTAGTCGGGCTCGCGGTCGGTGCGCTGACCGCCGGACCGCTCGCCGACCGCGTTGGGCGGAAAAAAGTTCTGATTATGTCCATCGTGGTTTTCGGTGGCTTCAGCCTGCTGACCGCCTTTGCTACCAGCCTTAACCAGCTGACGCTGCTGCGTTTTCTTACCGGCCTTGGGCTGGGCGCCGCCATGCCGAACGCCGCGACGCTGATGAGCGAATACGCCCCAGAGCGGCGTAGGGCGCTGATGGTTAACCTGATGTTCGTCGGCTTTCCGATGGGCTCCTCGCTGGGTGGCTTCCTCTCCGCCTGGATGATCCCCCATTACGGCTGGCAAAGCGTGCTGGTGCTTGGCGGCGTGATGCCGCTGCTGCTGGCGGTAGTGCTGATCTTTCTTCTGCCGGAATCCGCGCGCTATATGGTGGTCAAACGCCAGCCTGCCCAGCGTATCGCCGCGATCCTGCGCCGCATCGCGCCTGTTCCCGAGCAGGCGGAATTTGAACTACGCGAAGCGGGCCAGGTAAAGGAGAAATCGTCCATCGGCGTGATTTTCTCACCGCGCTACGCCGTCGGCACCGTCATGCTGTGCCTGACCTACTTTATGGGCCTGCTGATCTTCTATTTGCTGACCAGCTGGCTGCCGCTGCTCATCCGCGAAACCGGCGCGACGATGAGCCAGGCCTCTATTATCACCGCGCTGTTCCCGCTGGGTGGCGGGATTGGCGTGCTTATCCTCGGCGCGCTGATGGATAAGCTCAACCCAAACAAAGTGGTTGCCGTGGGCTGGCTGCTGACCGGCGTGTTCGTTTGTCTGGTTGGTTTCTCGACCCATAACCTGCTGCTGATGGGGATAATGGTATTTATCGCCGGCAGCATTATGAACGGCGCGCAATCATCAATGCCTGCGCTGGCCGCCGGTTTCTATCCCACCCAGGGACGCGCGACCGGCGTGGCCTGGATGTTAGGGATTGGCCGCTTTGGCGGCATTCTCGGCGCCTTTAGCGGCGCGTTCCTGATGCAGGCCCAGCTCTCTTTCGAAACAATTTTCTCCTTGCTGGCAATCCCGGCCTTCCTGTCGGCCACCGCGCTGCTGGTCAAATATAAGCTTGGCCAACGGCAACCTCCGGCGGCCCAGGGTGAAGTGGAGAAGCTCCAGAAGGCGTAATACACCGGCCAGCGGGCGCGCGCTGGCCTTTTCCGCTTTTCTTCTTATCTGTTTACAATAATTTGCTTATCGGCTCTCTCTATTACTTTTCAGCATGTTATATAGCCCGACGCGGCGCGAAAGAACCTCGGGTGATAAATAATTACCAGGGTAAGCATTCCTGGCCTTTTTTTCCGACTATTCTTAAGAGGCTCTACATAATTCACCCTCCGCCGTATGAAAGAGAGGAGTTCTCAATGGAATATAAAGATCCTGCATTTGAACTGCTGAGCAACCTTGAACAAATTATTTTTAAAGATCAGGCTCAGGCGGCCTCGCTGACGCGTAAGCCTGCCGCATGCATTGAATTTGACCAGCTACGCAAAGGCACCGGGCTGAAAATAGATGATTTTGCCAACGCCATGGGCGTCAGCGTAGCAATGGTACAAGAGTGGGAATCGAGACGCGTAAGGCCTTCTCCCACAGAGCTTAAGCTGATGCGCCTGATCCAGGCGAATCCGCAGCTTTCAAGACAGCTTATTGATTCATAATTTTAGCGTTTATGGGTTTCGGCTAGCGGTCCTGCCAAAGGACCGTTTTCATGCCAACGAAAAAAAAGTTTGCTATCACAACGTGAACATGCGTTAATGCTCGCAGGTTTGAAGTAAAGACCACAGAGCATTCGAATAGAGCAGTCCTTCAAAGGTTATCCGTTGATACCCCGGTAGTGAACTTTCCCTTTATCGCTTTAAATCTGTAGTCCAGACCGTAACGCCGCAAGGCTCATTTATTTTTTTAAAGGTAATTCACTATGTCCGGTAAAATGACTGGTATCGTAAAATGGTTCAACGCTGACAAAGGCTTTGGCTTCATCACTCCTGACGATGGTTCTAAAGACGTGTTCGTACACTTCTCTGCTATCCAGAACGAAGGCTACAAATCTCTGGACGAAGGTCAGAAAGTTTCCTTCACCATCGAAAGCGGCGCTAAAGGCCCGGCAGCTGGCAACGTAACCAGCCTGTAAGCTTAAAAAGCTCAAAATTATTAAGTCCCTGCCAAACGGCGGGGATTTTTTTATTTGCGCCTTAAGTCACCGCCATCCATCGATGGCGGTTTTTTGCATTTATAGCCTCTCAACGCTCCAGCCCTCTTCCCGCCATGCCAGGCAATGGGTCAGCTTCAGCGCCCGTAAAAAAGCTTCATCATGCGACACCACCAGCATCGCGCCGGGAAACTGTGCCAGCGCTTTTTCAATCGCCAGAGTGGACGCCAGGTCCAGATGGTTAGTGGGCTCATCCAACAGCAGCAGCTGCGTAGCCTCCCGTCGCCAGAGCACGCAGGCCAGCGCCGCTTTTAATCTTTCGCCTCCGCTCAGAACCGATAGCGGTAGATGGACTTTGTCCGCCCCCAGCTGTAGCTGCGCCAGCTGGCTGCGCAGCACACCTTCTTCTAAGGGCGTATCACCGAGATTCAGGTGCGCCATGATGGACAATGACAGGTCCAGCTGGCTCAGATGCTGATCCAGATACGCCGCGTTAACCGATAAGCGGCAGCTTCCTGAGAGCGGCGGCTGTAGGCCCAGCAGCGTTTTAAGCAACGTTGTTTTACCGCAGCCGTTAGGGCCGCGCAGCGCCACGCGCATCGGCCCATCTATACGCCAGTCCAGCGCTGCCATCGGTGAATGGGTCAGCCGCAGCGCGTCCAGCTCCAGCACCTGCTTTCCCGCAGCGACCTGGCTACCGGGCAGAGTAAACATCACCGGGTTGTCTTCCTCTACCCGCTCACGCGCCTGCTCTATCGCATCGTTGAGAATGCTGCTTTGTTCACGATGCTGGCGCTTAAGGGTGCCGGGACGCTCTTTTGCCGCCCCTTTCCAGGCAACACGCTCAAATGAAGCGATATTGAGCGTGTCGATAGTGCGCAACGTCTGCGCCGAGCGGCGCCGGCAGGCATCGTGCTCTTTTTGCATCCGCGCCCGGGTTCGTCGCCTTTCAGTAACCGCATGCTCCAGCGCGGCGCGAGCCGCCTGCTGCTCCAGCTCACGCTGCTGCTGATAATCCGCATAATTGCCGCCGTAGCTGCGCAAAGCCGCGGATGCCAGCTCGAGGATGCGCGGCATTTGGGTCAGTAGCTCCCGATCGTGGCTGGCGATCAACGCCCCTCCGCGCCATTGCTCAAGCTGCTGATATAGCCACGCGCGGCCTTGTCGGTCGAGATGGTTGGTGGGTTCGTCAAGCAGGAGGAAATCCGCGTCGGACAGGAACGCTCCGCACAGCTGCGCCTTCACTCTTTCCCCGCCGCTCAGCGAAGAGGCGAGCCGTCCGGGGGAAAATTCTCCTAAGCCAGCGGCCTGGAATCCTGCATTCAGGCGCTCCGGGAGATCCCAAAAGCCATCAAGACGTTCAAGATCGTCGGCTCGCCCTTCGCCCCGTTCAAGACGAGCCAGAGCAGAAAAAACGAATTCGACGCCAAGCCATTCCGCCAGCGTCGTATCAGGAAACATGACATGCTGCTGAGCAACGTAGCTCACCGAAGCCACACGTTCGATATGGCCGCTCGACGGCGAGTCCAGGCCCGCCAGCAAACGCAATAATCGGGTTTTACCGACGCCATTGCGCCCGACAAGCCCGCAGAGGGTGCCTTCCAGCGATAAATTCAGCGGACCAAAAAGCGTATCTCCCGTCGCTAACTGACAGGTGACCTGATGCAAAAGAAAAGAGGGGGACCGGGCACAATGAGCCATAAGCACTCCTGAATGAAATCAATACCTCCCCTGCTCGCAAATAGCGCGAAGCAAGGCGTGAAATTCATCAGTCGTGTTTGTTCATTTGGCGCGTGCTCTCCGGTGAGACGAGGGATTCGTCGGGCCATAGGATAGCCATACCCCGGTATACATTTCAAGCCTGTTTTTTCGACAGGCCGTGAATCCGGAAAAAAAGCCTCCTGGTTTCAGGAGGCGAAATAATGATTTCATGAAAAAAACAGGGTGCTATAAGAATGCTTAACGCCGTAAGAATGGCGGAGATCGCTCTCCGCCACCGTCTCTTACGTTTTAATCCCACAGGCTAAGAACGCCACCAGCTCAATATTCCCCTGCCTGAGCTGTAATTCACACAGCGAATCACGCACCATCCAGGTAAATAATAAAATAGTGAAGCAAATCACTATTAAGCTAAACAACAGATACTTTTGCGGCATTCCTCGCCTCCGGTGTTGATTTTCAACAGGTAAGAGGCTACTCTTATGGTGTTGATGCATAGGGGAGCCTCACTTTGATTTATCATCAGGTGGGGCTTTTCTCTGTTTGTCTCCCGCTGAACGCCTGAGACAAACAGTCTCAAGCACCCGTCAGCATTCTACCGTAAATATCTGACCAGACTACGTTAGCATATTCCTAAAATAATTCCCGGCAATCAATGAAAATAAAGAAAATATCAATCAGCGAATTATTAATGGTTCACTTACTTATATTTTTAGTATAAAAAAACCTGCCCGCAGGCAGGTTTTTTATTATTACCCATTCACTTACTGCAGCAGGGAAATATCCGCTACCTGCAGGAACAGATCGCGCAGCTTGGACAGCAGCGTCAGTCGGTTTACGCGCACATCCTGGTCTTCTGCGTTCACCATCACGTTCTCGAAGAACTCATCCACCGGCTCGCGCAGGGACGCCAGCTCAATCAGCGCGTCCTGGTAACGCCCTTCGGCGAAGTACGGCTGCAGCTTATCGCGCAGCACGACTAAATTGCCTGCCAGCTTGATTTCAGCCGCTTCTTTCAGTACGGAGGCGTGAACGATATCGTTCAGCGTCACGTCTGATTTCGCCAGAATGTTGGATACACGCTTGTTCGCCGCCGCCAGGGCGGAGGACTCTTCGAGGGTACGGAAGTGGGAAACCGCCTTCATACGCGCATCGAAGTCTGCCGGACGGGTTGGACGACGCGCCAGCACCGCCTGAATCGTGTCGACGGTATAGCCTTCATCCTGATACCAGGCGCGGAAGCGCCCCAGCATGAAGTCGATAACATCGTCAACCACGTTGCCGTTCGTCAGCTTGTCGCCGTACAGATGCACCGCTTCTTCAGTCAGCGTTTGCAGATCCAGATTCAGGTTCTTCTCAACGATGATACGCAGCACGCCCAGCGCGGCACGACGCAGCGCAAACGGGTCTTTATCGCCTTTCGGGTGCTGGCCGATACCGAAGATACCCGCCAGGGTGTCCATCTTATCGGCAATCGCCACGGCGCAGGCCACAGGGTTAGACGGTAGGTCATCGCCGGCAAAACGCGGCTGATACTGCTCGTTCAGGGCAACGGCAACGTCTTCCGCTTCGCCATCATGGCGCGCGTAGTGCATCCCCATCACGCCCTGCGTGTCGGTGAACTCGAAGACCATGTTGGTCATCAGATCGCACTTGGAGAGCAGGCCCGCGCGGGTAGCGTGATTGACGTCCGCGCCAATCTGCTCAGCGATCCAGCCGGCCAGCGCCTGAATACGATCGGTCTTATCGCGCAGCGTACCCAGCTGCTGCTGGAACAGCACGGTTTGCAGACGCGGAAGGTTATCTTCCAGACGTTTTTTACGGTCGGTATTGAAGAAGAACTCAGCGTCCGCCAGACGCGGACGCACCACTTTTTCGTTACCGGAAATAATCTGGGTCGGATCTTTCGATTCGATGTTGGCGACGAAGATAAAATTCGGCAGCAGCTTGCCCGCGTTGTCGTAAACCGGGAAGTACTTCTGGTCCCCTTTCATGGTGTAAACCAGCGCTTCGGCAGGCACCGCAAGGAATTTTTCTTCGAACTTCGCGGTGAGGACCACCGGCCATTCAACCAGTGAAGTCACCTCTTCCAGCAGGCTTTCGCTCAGATCGGCGTTGCCGCCAATTTTACGTGCCGCTTCTTCCGCATCGGCTTTAATTTTGGCTTTACGCTGTTCGTAATCGGCGATGACTTTACCGCGCTCCAGCAGGATCTGCGGATACTGATCGGCATTGTCGATAGTGAACTCCGCCTCACCCATAAAGCGGTGGCCGCGAATAACGCGATCGGACTGCACGCCCAGAATGGTGGCCGGGATCACTTTGTCGCCCAGCAGCAGGGTCACGGTATGAACCGGACGCACGAAGTGGACGTCGGACGCGCCCCAGCGCATCAGTTTCGGGATCGGCAGCTTCGCCAGCGAGGTCGCGATCATGTTCGGCAGCAGCGCTTCGGTGCTCTCGCCTTTCACGTGGGCACGATACAGCAGCCATTCGCCTTTATCGGTCGTCAGACGTTCAGCCTGATCGACGGTGATACCGCAGCCGCGCGCCCAGCCTTCGGCCGCTTTGCTCGGGTGGCCGCTGGCGTCAAACGCCTGGGCAATCGCCGGGCCGCGTTTTTCAACTTCACGGTCTGCCTGCGCAGCCGCCAGATTCGCCACTTTCAGCGCCAGACGGCGCGGTGCGGCAAACCATTCAACTTTACCGTGCGCGAGGCCAGCGTTATCCAGCTCTGCGGTCACGTTCGCAGCAAAGGATTCAGCCAGGCTGCGCAGTGCTTTTGGTGGCAGCTCTTCAGTGCCGATTTCCACCAGGAAAGTTTTCTCAGACATGGCCGCCTCTTATTTATTCTTGTTGCACATCGGGAAGCCCAGGGCTTCACGGGAAGCATAGTAAGCTTCAGCCACTGCTTTGGTCAGGGTGCGAATGCGCAGGATATAGCGCTGACGCTCGGTGACGGAGATGGCTTTACGCGCGTCCAGCAGGTTAAAGCTATGGGCGGCTTTCAGAATGCGCTCGTAGGCAGGCAGCGGCAGCGGGTTTTCCAGCGCCAGCAGCTGCTGGGCTTCTTTCTCATACTGCTCGAAGCAGGAGAACAGGAAGTCCACATCGGCATATTCGAAGTTATAGGTGGATTGCTCCACTTCGTTCTGATGGAACACGTCGCCGTAGGTCGTTTTACCCAGCGGGCCATCGCTCCAGACCAGATCGTAAACGCTGTCGACACCCTGGATATACATCGCCAGACGTTCCAGACCGTAGGTGATCTCGCCGGTGACCGGCTTACACTCCAGACCGCCAACCTGCTGGAAGTAGGTGAACTGCGTGACTTCCATACCGTTCAGCCACACTTCCCAACCCAGACCCCAGGCGCCCAGCGTCGGGTTTTCCCAGTTGTCTTCGACGAAGCGAATGTCGTGGATGGTCGGATCCATACCCAGCTCTTTCAGAGACCCAAGGTACAGCTCCTGGATATTATCCGGAGAGGGTTTTATCACCACCTGGAACTGATAGTAGTGCTGTAAACGGTTCGGGTTTTCACCGTAGCGACCATCGGTCGGACGGCGGGAAGGCTGCACGTAGGCGGTCGCCATCGGCTCGGGACCCAATGCGCGTAAGCAGGTCATCGGGTGAGAGGTGCCTGCGCCGACTTCCATGTCCAGTGGTTGAACAATGGTGCAGCCCTGGCGAGCCCAGTAATCCTGTAAGGTCAGGATCAGGCCCTGGAAGGTCCTGGTATCAAACTTTTGCATATGATTTCGTGCTGGATACGTGTGGATTTAAAGGAAGGAGCCAGTATACCCGCTGGCTGCGAGATATACAGTATGAAACGGGATTGTTTAGGGAAAATTGCGGAAATAAGCGCCACCGTGGGCGCGTTTAGCGCATGGAAAGATGCAAAAACTGTCCGTCCGGGTCAAAAGAACAGATAAAACGTTCATTCCGCGCAGTCTTGCCCGAAAGCTCGTAGCTCCCCTGAAACTGCTCGAAATGGCTGATGTCAACCTGGCGCACGCCTGTACTATAACGAACGGCGGCATTATCCTTGCAAAGCTGCGCCATATTGAGGGTAGCCTGCGGCGTTATCCGTGCTTTCTGCGCCTTCTGCACTGGCGGAGACGGCGTCGCGCTACAGCCCGCCAGCAGGCACAGCAGTAGTCCAGAAAACACATATTTCATCACCATTTTTTCTCGACCGCCTTGTTAGTAAATTGTTATCGTGCAGGTTACGTTAAATAATCGGCACATTGTGCGAATTGGGCCACACCTCGACAAGTCTATGCCGAAAAACTCGGATTATTCCACTGCGATACCAGCGTATAAGGGCGGTCAGACCCTTTCTGAGAAGGAGAAACAGAGGCACTGATGCAGGAAAAAATTCACTGGATTACCCATTTGCGCGGCATTGCCTGCATGATGGTGGTCATGATTCATAGTACCACCTGGTATATCACGCATCCGCATACCATCAGCCTGCTGGAGTGGGATCTCGCCAATATCCTCAACTCGGCATCTCGCGTCAGCGTCCCCCTGTTTTTCATGATTTCAGGCTATCTGTTTTTCGGCGAGCGCAGCGCCCAGCCCCGCCATTTTCGGCGTATCGCGCTGTGCATTCTCTTTTATAGTGCGCTGTCGCTGCTTTATATCACCTTGTTTACCCTCATCAACGTTGAACTGTCGCTGAGAAATTTGCTGCAGAAACCGGTGTTCTACCATCTGTGGTTCTTCTTCGCTATCGTGGTCATTTACCTGCTTTCTCCGCTGGTGCAGGTTAAGCAGGTGAGCGGCAGGATGCTGCTGGCGCTGATGCTGGTGCTGGGTATTCTGGCAAACCCCAATATGGTCCCGGTGAAAGCCGCAGGCGTTGAATGGCTGCCGCTCAATCTCTATATCAACGGCGATACGTTCTACTACGTGATGTACGGCGTATTAGGGCGGGCAATCGGCACGCTGGATACCGATAAAAAATGGCTGACTGCGCTCTGCGCTGGGCTATTCATCACGGGAGTATGGGTAATATCACGCGGCACGCTGCACGAACTGCGCTGGCGCGGCGATTTTGGTGATACCTGGTATTTATACTGCGGCCCCGCGGTTTTTGTCTGCGCGCTCGCCCTGCTGACGCTGGTAAAAAATACGCTCAATACGCGTCAGCTGCCGTTTATTGCGCTTATTGCGCGCCATTCGTTAGGCATTTACGGATTTCATGCGCTGATTATTCACGCGCTGCGCGCCAGCGGACTGGAGCTGACCCGCTGGCCAATGTTGGATATTGCCTGGATATTCAGCGCTGCGCTGCTGGGCAGCCTGGCGCTATCAATGTTGGTACAGCGCATTGACAGCCGCCGGCTGGTGAGCTGAAAAACGGCGCCTGCGGTTCAACGCCGGCGCCGTCGTTTACTCAGCGGGCTCTTCCGTGACTGCGCCGACCTCGCTTAGAGAAGAACGATCCCAGACATCACGTATATTCTTCTGCACCGCCACGGCGCCGAAAAGGCTTAAAAAGAACGCCAGACCATAAAAGCCTTTCTCACTGAGCATCAGCGTTGCGTTCCACAATCCCACCGCCAGCAGACCCACAGCAATCGCAAAGGCGATCAGGCAGGACAAGTAATACATCGTAGTGGTTGGGATCTTTTCGTATTTATCACGCACCGTCTTTTGATAAGAGGCGGCGGAAAAAAGCCCCAGAACCAGTACGGCAAAATAGTAGCCCTTTTCATTGAGCTCCATCTGCGCGTTCCACAGGCCAATCAGATACGTCAGGATGCCGCCAACCAGCGCAATCCATGAGATCAGATGAAACGCGGGTGAATATGTCGTCGCTTTCGTTTCCATTTGTAACTACCTCTCTTCGCTGTCCGCTGACAGCTTATTCCACTGAGTTATTGCGAGCTTTATCCGTGACTTTAGCGGGATAAGGCGTTGCCGACGCGCCGTACATACAGACAAACCACGCCATCACGTAAATACTTTTTTCACGCCACGGAGCCGGGACAAACCAGGCGCCGACCAGCAGCAATCCCGCCGACAGCAGCACCACCAGCCGGCACAGGGAGATAAAATCGCCGTCTCGCTGTGCTTCCTGCGCCGTTCGCTGATGCGTGAGCACAGCAAACATCCCCATGACCAGAACGCCCAGAAAATAGCCTTTACCACTAAATAATGGGCAGGTTCGCCAGATTCCCACCAGATAAACCAGTGCGCCAATAGACATCAACAGCCTTGGAATAAGATTGTTTTTCATGGTGCCTCCCTGGCATAAGACAGGCCCCATTGTGGACTGGCAGGATGCGTTTATCCGTACTTTTCGTCCCTGAAACGACAAATTCGGAATATATAAATACACTCGATAACTACATGAATCTAAAAACATTCAAGAGATGAACTCGCCCCATCGACAGGGGCGAAAGAATCAGGACATCAGCGGTAAAAGCTGCTGATAAATCTGGCGGAAGGTTTCCCGGCGAGGAGCGTAACGAGCAAAGCGCTCGGCATCGGGACGATGAGCCTGTTCCAGCGGGAGCTGAGGAAGTAGATCGGAAAAGGCGATATTTTGATGCAACGCCAGCTGGGCCAGCCGCGCCGCGCCAAGCGCCGGGCCGACGTCACCGCCGGTGCGGAAATCCAGCTGCTGGCCGCTAATATCCGCCAGCATTTGCCGCCAGTAGGCGCTGCGCGCGCCGCCGCCGATAAGCGTGACGCTCTCCGGCTTCACGCCGCAGGCGTGAACCACATCCATACCGTCCGCCAGCGCATAACCGACGCCCTCCAGCACCGCCCGCGCCAGTTCCGCCGGACCATGTTGATGAGTCAGGCCGAAAAAGACGCCTTTGGCCTGCGGATTATTGTGCGGCGTACGTTCACCGGAGAGGTAGGGCAGGAACCAGACCGGATCGGCATCGTCATTCGCCGCTTCCGCCGCCGCAATCAGCGCCGGAACCGTGCCGAGGCCGGTTAATGTCGCCGCCCAATCGAGGCAGGAAGCCGCGCTCAGCATGACCGACATCAGATGCCAGCGCCCGGGCAGCGCGTGGCAGAAACTGTGTACGGCGCTTTCCGGCTTGCTCAGAAAGCCGTCGCTGACGGCAAAGTAGACGCCGGAGGTCCCCAGCGACAGCATCGCCTGGCCCGCATCCGCCATGCCAACACCCACCGCCCCCGCCGCGTTGTCGCCGCCGCCGGCCACCACCAGCGCTTCCGGTATATTCCACGACTGCGCGACGGCCGGGCGCAGCGAACCCGTCACTTCACATCCTTCGAACAGCGCCGGCATGTTATCGCGGCTCAGACCGCAGGCGGCGAGCATCTCATCGCTCCAGTCGCGGCGCGCCACGTCCATCCACATCGTTCCGGCGGCATCGGACATATCGCTGGCAAACTCACCGGTCATGCGCAAACGTAAATAATCTTTTGGCAGCAGGACTTTATCGACCTGTTTGAAGATCTCAGGCTCGTGACGTTGTACCCACAGCAGCTTCGGCGCGGTAAATCCCGGCATCATCAGGTTGCCGGTTATCTGCCGCGAACGGTTGACGTTCTCTTCCAGCAGCGCGCACTCTTCACCGCAGCGGCCATCATTCCATAAAATCGCCGGGCGCAGGACGCGCTGTTGCTTATCCAGCAGCGTCGCGCCGTGCATCTGACCCGCAATACCTAACGCTTTAACTTCGCGCAGCGAGTGCTGCGCGCCCAGCGCTTTCATCGCGCGGTCCGTCGCCAGCCACCAGTGCTCAGGATCTTGTTCAGACCATAAAGGGTGCGGACGCGACACGTTGAGCTTTTCGGTATGCGAAGCCACGACCTCGCCCTGCTCGTTGAGCAGAATAGCCTTAACGCCCGAGGTGCCCAGATCAATCCCGATATACATACAGCCTCTCCTTACTGACGCGCCACGGCTAAGCGTGGCGCGAATAAAGCATCGGTTATCGCCAATGCCCGGGCTCGCCGGGCATCATCGCCCTCATTAGCGATCAAAGAGGTAACGGTTAACCACGTTTTCCAGCAGTTCCTGATGGCCGCTCTGGTGCTCCGGCGCCAGGTTATGCTGAGTGGCATACTGGGCAATGTCCGCAAGGTTCATCTGGCCTTTCAGGATCTGCTGACCCAGCTCACCGTTCCAGCCGGCATAGCGCCTGGCGACGCGTTTATCCAGCTCGCCGTCTTCAATCATACGAGCAGCGACTTTTAACGCCAGCGCCATGGTGTCCATCGCGCCAATGTGGCCGTAGAACAGGTCGTATTTGTCGGTGCTCTGACGACGCACTTTAGCATCAAAGTTCAGGCCGCCGGTGGTGAAGCCTCCCGCTTTCAGGATTTCGTACATCACCAGCGCATTCTCTTCAACGCTGTTCGGGAACTGGTCGGTATCCCAGCCCAGCTGCGGGTCGCCGCGGTTAGCATCAACGGAGCCAAACAGACCCAGAGCAATGGCGGTCGCAATTTCGTGGTGGAAAGTGTGGCCGGCCAGCGTCGCGTGGTTCGCTTCGATGTTCAGTTTGATCTCTTTTTCCAGGCCGAACTGTTTCAGGAAGCCATAGACGGTAGACGCGTCGTAATCGTACTGATGCTTGGTTGGCTCCTGCGGTTTAGGTTCAATCAGCAGCGTGCCCTGGAAGCCGATTTTATGTTTATGCTCCACGACCAGCTGCATAAAGCGGCCAATCTGCTCGCGCTCCTGGCGCAGGTCGGTATTGAGCAGAGTTTCATAGCCTTCGCGGCCGCCCCACAGGACGTAGTTTTCCCCGCCCAGTTTGTGGGTCGCATCCATCGCGGTCACCACCTGAGTGGCCGCCCAACTGAACACTTCCGGATCCGGGTTGGTTGCCGCACCGGCACCGTAACGCGGGTTCGTAAAGCAGTTTGCCGTACCCCACAGCAGCTTGACGCCGCTCTGCTGCTGTTTTTCCGCCAGCACATCCACCATCTGCGCGAAGTTATTGGCATACTCTTTCAACGACGCCCCTTCCGGAGAAACGTCAACGTCGTGGAAGCAGTAGTACGGTACGTTCAGTTTGTGGAAAAACTCAAACGCGACATCGGCTTTGCGTTTCGCCATTTCCAGCGCTTCGCCCGGCTGCTGCCACGGGCGGTTAAAGGAGCCCACGCCGAACATATCAGCGCCGTTCCAGCAGAAGGTGTGCCAGTAGCAGGCCGCAAAGCGCAGGTGCTCTTCCATCCGTTTGCCCAGGACCAGCTCATCCGGATTGTAATGACGGAAAGCCAGTGGGTTAGCGGATTTCGGGCCTTCATAACGAACGCGATCGAGCTGATCAAAATAGGTCTGCATAATGAACTCCATATTCAGGGATGCGGCGAGTAATAAGTCATAAGCCAATATAGAATTCTCTTTTTAGTTTCCTCAATTACGTTATTTCACACTGTGATTGAGAGAATCCACAAACGTGCGCCAGGTCGCAAAAACAATAGAACAACGCCCTCACTTCGCTGCTTACGCCACGAGAGATCAATGAAATACGATGAGAACTAATTATTAAAGTACGATCGCGGTCATAAATTAACAAATAAACAAAATTTCATAACGGCAAAATAAGCATAGATAATTGCCAGCGCTCCTTTCCGCGTTAAAAATCTGCTACGTATCAGGCCGTTTATTTTTATCGTTCGTCTTATCCTGCACTTTACAAAAAAGGTGTTATTATTATGAAGATAAAGAACCTTTGCCTAACGCTCTGTGCTTCACTCCTCCTCACCAGCCTGTCGGGCATTGCGAAAGAAGTCAAAATTGGCATGGCGATTGACGATCTGCGCCTTGAGCGCTGGCAAAAAGATCGCGATATTTTTGTCAATAAAGCTGAATCATTAGGCGCAAAAGTATTCGTCCAGTCAGCCAATGGCAACGAAGAAACGCAAATGTCGCAAATCGAAAATATGATTAATCGCGGCGTCGACGTTCTGGTTATAATTCCCTATAACGGTCAGGTGCTGAGTAATGTGATAAAAGAGGCTAAACAGGAGGGAATAAAAGTTCTCGCCTACGATCGTCTCATCAATAACGCCGACATTGATTTCTATATTTCGTTTAATAATGAGAAAGTTGGCGAAATGCAGGCGCAAAGCCTGGTCAATAAAGTGCCTCAGGGCAACTATTTCTTAATGGGCGGCTCACCGGTAGACAATAACGCCAAGCTTTTCCGCGCCGGCCAAATGAAAGTTCTTAAACCCTATATTGATGAAGGAAAAATTAAGGTCGTCGGCGATCAGTGGGTCGACGGATGGCTGCCAGAAAATGCGTTGAAGATTATGGAAAACGCCCTGACCGCCAACAATAACAAAATTGATGCGGTCGTCGCCTCTAACGATGCCACCGCCGGCGGCGCCATTCAGGCGTTAAGCGCCCAGGGGCTCGCAGGCAAAGTGGCGATTTCCGGCCAGGATGCCGACCTCGCCGGCGTGAAGCGCATTATCGCTGGCACTCAGACGATGACCGTTTACAAACCGATCGCTGACCTTGCCACCACCGCAGCAGAGATCGCCGTCGAACTGGGCAACGATAAACAGCCGAAGGCCGACGCCACGCTCAACAACGGCCTCAAAGATGTGCCGTCCCGGCTGCTGACGCCCATTGAGGTCAATAAAGACAACATTGACCAGACGGTGATCAAAGACGGTTTCCACAAAAAAAGCGAGCTGTAATCTCTGACGCCCTCTCCCGGGGGCGTTGCCCCATCCAGCCGGATATCGCTTATGTGGAGTCTCTATGTCCTGGTTACTCGAAATGAAAAACATTACTAAAACCTTCGGTACGGTGAAGGCGATTGATAATGTCAGTCTGCGGCTTAACGCCGGAGAAGTGGTCTCGCTGTGCGGCGAAAACGGCTCCGGTAAATCCACGCTCATGAAGGTCCTTTGCGGAATATATCCGCACGGTAGCTATGAGGGAGAGATTATTTTTTCCGGGGAAACGTTGCGGCCGGGCCATATACGCGATACCGAGCGCAAAGGGATTGCCATCATTCATCAGGAGCTGGCGCTGGTAAAACATCTGACCGTTCTGGAGAATATTTTTCTCGGCGCGGAGATCTCCCGCCACGGTCTGCTGGATTACGAAACCATGACCTTACGCTGCGAAAAGCTGCTGGCCCAGGTCAATTTAGCCATATCACCCGATACCCGCGTCGGCGATTTGGGCCTTGGCCAGCAGCAGCTGGTCGAAATAGCAAAAGCGCTGAATAAACAGGTACGGTTGTTAATTCTCGACGAACCCACCGCCTCGTTAACGGAACAGGAGACGGCAGTTCTGCTGAATATTATTCGCGATCTGCAAAATCACGGTATTGCCTGTATTTACATTTCCCACAAGCTCAATGAAGTCAAAGCCATCTCCGACACCATCTGCGTGATCCGCGATGGGCAGCATATCGGTACCCGTAACGCTGACGGCATGAACGAAGATGACATTATCACCATGATGGTCGGCCGCGAGCTTACCGCCCTCTATCCGAGCGAAGCCCACAGCTGCGGCGAGGAAATCCTGCGGGTGGAAAACCTGACGGCCTGGCACCCGGTGAATCGCCATATTAAGCGGGTCAATGACGTCTCCTTTTCGCTGCGGCGCGGTGAAATACTGGGGATCGCCGGGCTGGTCGGCGCGGGCCGTACCGAAGCGGTCCAGTGCCTGTTCGGCGTCTGGCCGGGCCGCTGGCAGGGAAAAATCTTTATTGATGGCCAGCAGGTGACGATTCACAGCTGTCAGCAGGCTATTGCGCAGGGCATCGCCATGGTACCGGAAGACAGAAAGAAAGACGGTATTGTGCCGGTCATGGCGGTGGGTAAAAACATCACCCTCGCCGCGTTAAACCAGTTTACCGGTCCGCTGAGCAGCCTTGACGATGCCGGAGAGCAGCACTGTATTCAGCAATCCATCCAGCGTTTGAAGATCAAAACCTCATCGCCGGAGCTGGCGATCGGTCGCCTGAGCGGCGGCAATCAGCAAAAGGCGATCCTCGCCCGCTGCCTGCTGCTGAACCCGCGCATTCTGATACTCGATGAGCCCACCCGCGGCATCGACATCGGCGCCAAGTACGAAATCTACAAGCTGATTAATCAGCTGGTGCAGCAGGGGATCGCCGTCATTGTCATTTCATCCGAACTACCCGAAGTGCTGGGACTAAGCGACCGGGTGCTGGTGATGCATGAAGGTAAATTGAAGGCTAATTTGATCAACCAGGGCCTGACCCAGGAACAGGTGATGGAAGCCGCACTGAGGAGCGAACGCCATGTCGAAGAACACGTCGTCTGAAATGAAACTCACCCCACCTGCCGCTGGCGCGCTATCGGGGCTGAAGGGGATGAACCTCCAGGTATTCGTGATGATCGCCGCTATCGTGGCCATTATGCTGTTTTTCACCTGGACCACCGAAGGCGCTTATCTGAGCGCGCGTAATATCTCCAACCTGCTGCGCCAGACCGCCATTACCGGCATTCTCGCGGTCGGCATGGTGTTTGTGATTATTTCCGCCGAGATCGATCTCTCCGTCGGCTCAATGATGGGGCTGCTCGGCGGCGCAGCGGCAATATTTGATGTCTGGCTGGGCTGGCCGCTACCGCTGACCATTGTGGTCACCCTGGCGCTTGGCCTGCTGCTGGGGGCCTGGAACGGTTGGTGGGTTGCCTATCGTAAAGTCCCCTCGTTTATCGTGACGCTCGCCGGCATGCTGGCATTTCGCGGTATTTTGATAGGCATTACCAACGGGACCACCGTCTCTCCCACCAGCCCGGCGATGTCGCAAATCGGCCAGAGCTATCTGCCTGATGGCATTGGCTTTGGTATCGGCGTGGCGGGCATGGCGGCCTTTATCATCTGGCAGTGGCGCGGCCGTATGCGACGTCAGGCTCTCGGCCTCTCCACGCCCGCCTCCGCTTCAGCCGTTGGCCGCCAGACGATTACCGCCGTTATTGTACTGGGCGCCATCTGGCTGTTAAACGACTATCGCGGCGTCCCGACGCCGGTACTGATTCTCGCCGCGCTGCTGCTGGCGGGCATGTTTATGGCCACCCGTACCGCGTTTGGGCGCCGCATCTACGCCATCGGCGGCAACCTGGAGGCCGCGCGTCTATCCGGCATCAGCGTGGAACGCACCAAGCTGGCGGTGTTCGCTATTAATGGCCTGATGGTGGCGATTGCCGGGTTGATTCTCAGCTCGCGTCTTGGCGCCGGTTCCCCTTCCGCCGGCAACATCGCCGAACTGGACGCCATCGCCGCCTGCGTGATCGGCGGTACCAGCCTCGCCGGCGGCGTCGGCAGCGTCGCGGGCGCGGTCATGGGCGCTTTTATCATGTCCGCGCTGGACAACGGCATGAGCATGATGGACGTCGCCACCTTCTGGCAGTACATCGTTAAAGGGGTCATTTTATTGCTCGCTGTATGGATGGATTCCGCCACGAAACGCCGAAGCTGAGGGCTGTGAAAAAAAATGCCCGAATTATTTGCGCTACCGCCAAACTTAGGCACAAGTAGCTTGAAAAAATCCGGGCATTGGCCGGTATTGTATGGCCTGCAAGAGAGACCAGGAACAACACTATGTTTGAAAAGCGTCACCGTATTACGCTGTTATTCAATGCCAACAAAGCCTACGATCGCCAGGTCGTTGAGGGCGTCGGCGAATATTTACAAGCATCGCAACTGGAATGGGATATCTTCATTGAGGAAGATTTTCGGGCACGAATTGAAAACATCAAAGAGTGGTTAGGCGACGGCGTTATTGCCGATTACGACGACCCGGAAATTGAAAACCTGCTGATCGACGTGAATGTTCCGATTGTCGGCGTCGGCGGCTCCTTCCACCGCCCGGAGTGCTATCCGCCGGTTCACTATATCGCCACCGACAACGCCGCGCTGGTTGAGAGCGCCTTCCTGCATCTGAAGGAAAAAGGCATTAACCGCTTCGCCTTTTACGGCCTGCCCGCTTCCAGCTGTAAAGGCTGGGCCGCCGAGCGCGAACACGCGTTTTGCCAGCTGGTCGCCAGAGAGAAATATCGCGGCGTGGTCTATCAGGGGCTCGAGACGGCGCCGGAAAACTGGCAGCACGCGCAAAACCGCCTCGCCGACTGGCTGCAAACCCTACCGCCGCAAACCGGCATCATCGCCGTTACCGACGCCCGCGCGCGCCACGTATTACAGGCCTGCGAGCGGCTGCATATCCCCGTCCCGGAAAAGCTGTGCGTTATCGGCATAGATAACGAAGAGCTTACCCGCTACCTGTCGCGCGTGGCGCTCTCCTCCGTTGCGCAGGGCACCCGTCAGATGGGCTACCAGGCGGCAAAGCTGCTGCATCGCCTGCTGGAGAATGAAGAGCTGCCGCTTCAGCGTCAGCTTATCCCGCCGATGCGCGTGGTAGAACGCCGCTCCACCGACTACCGTTCGCTCACCGACCCTTCGGTCATTCAGGCGATGCACTATATCCGTAACCACGCCTGTAAAGGGATTAAAGTTGAGCAGGTGCTGGACGCCGTAGGGATTTCCCGCTCGAATCTGGAAAAGCGCTTCAAAGAGGAAGTCGGCGAAACCATTCATACGGTGATCCACAGCGAGAAGCTGGAAAAAGCGCGCAGTCTGCTGGTATCAACCACCCTATCGATTAACGAAATCTCCCAGATGTGCGGCTATCCATCGCTGCAGTATTTCTATTCGGTGTTTAAGAAAGAGTACGACGTGACGCCGAAGGAGTACCGCGACCGGCACAGCGAAGTCATGATGTAGCGCGCAAAGAAAAATGCCCGGGCTTACGCACCGGGCATCAATGATGACATGTAAGAGCAATTACATGTGCGCGGCTATCAACCGCTGGTTATCCTGATACATCGCGAAGAGATAGTTGTTATAGCTCGACCCTTTGGTCGAATAGCCCTTCAGCTTATGAATCATCGTGCTGGCGGTCACTTCCTGATCGGCTTTACGCAGCTGCGCACGCGATTTACGGAACGACGAGTAGGCCGGATGCGTATTCAGATTTCGGACATAGGCCTGAACGGACTCTTCCACCGAATCAAACTGGGAGTAGCCCTTCACCGCACCGCGGCAGTTTCCACCGCCACACTTCATACCAAATAAATTGTTGTTCACCCGCGCCAGCTTTGACGTTCCCCAGCCGCTTTCCGCCGCTGCCATGGTAGCGACCATGCTATTCGGGATAATGTCGACGCGCTCAAGCAGCGAGTTCCATGGAATATGGCGAGTATTGCCGGACCACTTCACTTTATAACGAGAGGCGATCTCTTTCAGCCGCGTACGCTCGCTCGGCGACCAGCGCGCATCGTACTGCTTGGAAACAAGCCAGTTACGATCGGCGGTAATCACCTGATTCTGTTTCGTAATGTAAGGCATTACCGTCCGGAGAAACGCTTTTTTCCTTGGTGTCCCGGAAGGGTATTTTCGCAAATCAGGAAGTGAACTGCTCTTTACACTATTGCGAGAATACTCTTGTTTACTGCTTACCTTGCTTACTTTAACGGTGCTTTTCTTCTTAACTATTGGGGCTTTATGACTCGTTGTTGCTGTGTGTGTTGTTGCCAGCACACTACCTGAAAATATGCAGGTAAGTAACATGAGTATCGCGGCCCCATATCGTCGAATGGGAGTCGATATCATTAGGTCTCCTGGTCGGATGCAATCATTCCAACGCCTTGTTTTTCACAAAAAATCGATAGTTGAATCGCGAATAGTATCAAAAATACCCAGATGACGCACCCACAGAAATAGTCCAATTCCGAAAAGCTGTCATCTGAAATCGGTTTCCGCCCCATGACAACAGTACAAAAATGCGACAACCCTCGCATTTTTTGCTTGTTTTTTGAACGCGATCACTCACCCTTTTTCATCCTCCCTGGAAAAGCGCCGGTGGGATGAGTTCATTAGACAGCCAGACGCGCAAACTGAACAAAAAACCGCACACAGGACTCCGGAATGAAACTCGCTGCGCTTGCGTCGCTGCTGTTGCCTGGGATGGCCTTCGCCGCCTGGACTACCGCAGATTTCCCCGCCTTTACCGAAGAAGGCACCGGCAGATTTATCAGTCAAAACGAGGTAGCAAAGGGTACGCGCCCTCTGCGGATTAATTTTGACCAACAGTGCTGGCAGCCTGCCGGTGCGATCAAGCTCAACCAGATGCTGTCTATGGAACCTTGCCGCGATCCGGCGCCGCAGTGGCGCGTATTCCGCGATGGCCGCTATACCCTGGAAGTCGATACCCGTTCAGGTACGCCAACCATGATGGTCTCTCTGGAGGAGAAACAGACCGCCGCCGCCGCGCCGCAGATGAAGCAGTGTCCGAAATGGGATGGCAAGCCGCTTACCATTGACGTCAGCAAATCCTTCGCCGAAGGCAGTAAAGTTCGCGATTTCTATAGCGGTAATATCGCGACCGTCAGCGGCGGTAAAGTTACCCTCCAGCCGGCGTTTAACAGCAATGGTCTGCTGCTGCTTGAACGCGCGGAGACGGAAGCCGCCGCGCCGTTCAACTGGCATAACGCCACCGTCTATTTCGTGCTGACCGATCGCTTTGTCAACGGCAACCCGGCCAACGACAATAGCTATGGCCGCCACAAAGACGGCATGCAGGAAATTGGCACCTTCCACGGCGGCGACCTGCAGGGCCTGACCAGCAAACTGGATTACATCCAGCAGCTCGGCGTTAACGCGCTCTGGATCAGTTCACCGCTGGAACAAATCCACGGCTGGGTCGGCGGCGGTACGAAAGGCGATTTCCCGCACTACGCCTATCACGGCTATTACACCCAGGACTGGACGAAGCTGGATGCCAATATGGGAACGGAAGACGATCTGCGCCGCCTCGTCGATGAGGCCCACAAGCGCGGGATCCGCATTCTGTTCGACGTGGTGATGAACCATACCGGCTACGCGACCCTGGCCGATATGCAGGAGTTTCAGTTTGGCTCGCTGTACATCCAGGGCGATGAGCTGAAAAAGACCCTCGGAGAGCGCTGGACCGACTGGAAGCCCCGCGCGGGACAAAGCTGGCACAGCTTTAACGACTACATTAACTTCAGCGACAAAGCCGGTTGGGAAAAATGGTGGGGTAAAAAGTGGATCCGCACCGATATTGGCGATTACGACAACCCCGGATTTGATGACCTGACGATGTCGCTGGCCTTCCTGCCGGATCTGAAAACCGAATCCACGGCGCCATCCGGCCTGCCAAACTTCTATCGCCATAAGCCGGATACCGCGGCCAAAGCAATCCCCGGCTATACGCCGCGCGATTATCTGACCCACTGGCTGAGCCAATGGGTGCGCGACTACGGCATCGACGGCTTCCGCGTCGATACCGCCAAGCACGTCGAGCAGGCCGCCTGGCTGCAGTTAAAAACCCAGGCCACTGAAGCGCTGGCGGAATGGAAAAAAACCAATCCGGATAAAGCGCTGGATAACGCGCCGTTCTGGATGACCGGCGAGGCCTGGGGCCACGGCGTGATGCAGAGCGACTACTATCGCCACGGTTTTGACGCAATGCTGAATTTTGATTATCAGGATCAGGCGGCGAAAGCGACCAGCTGCCTGGCGAATATCGACCTGACCTGGCAACATATGGCGGAGAAGCTTCAGGATTTCAATGTGTTAAGCTATCTCTCCTCGCACGATACCAGCCTGTTCCGCGAAGGCGGCAGCACGGCGGCGGAATTGCTGCTGCTCGCACCTGGCGCAGTGCAGATCTTCTACGGCGATGAATCCTCGCGGCCGTTCGGCCCGACCGGCTCCGATCCGCTTCAGGGGACGCGCTCAGATATGAACTGGCAGGACGTCAGCGGCAAAGCCGCGCGCAGCGTGACCCACTGGGAGAAACTGGGCCAGTTCCGCGCCCGTCATCCGGCGATTGGCATGGGTAAACAAACCACCCTATCGATGGCGAAAGGCTACGGCTTTATTCGCGAGAATGGCGATGACAAAGTGATGGTGGTATGGGCTGGTCAGCAGTAGCCTTCTGACCCAAGGCTCCCCTGACACTCGGGGGAGCCACTTCAGAACAAAAATCCAAAATATCTTAATTTAGCAGCATAAAAACAAAATATCTCACTGATACCTCGATTTGCACCCTGTCTGCGCTGGCGTTATGGTTACCCACTTTCCTGGAATACCGACAGACTAATCGCGATGACATTTTCACTTTTTGGCGACAAATTTACCCGTCATTCGGGCATCACCCGCTTGATGGAAGACCTCAATGACGGCCTGCGTACCCCGGGCGCCATCATGCTGGGCGGCGGCAATCCCGCGCAGATTCCGGAAATGAATGATTACTTCCATAGCCTGCTGGCCGACATGCTGAACAGCGGCAAAGCCCTTGATGCGCTTTGTAATTATGACGGTCCGCAGGGTAAAAGCGAGCTGCTGGCCCTGCTGGCGCAGATGCTGCGTGATGAACTGGGTTGGGAGATCGAACCACAGAATATTGCACTGACAAATGGCAGTCAGAGCGCGTTTTTCTACTTGTTTAACCTCTTCGCAGGCCGTCGCGCGGATGGAACCACCCGTAAAGTGCTGTTTCCGTTGACGCCCGAGTACATCGGCTACGCCGATGCCGGCCTTGAAGAAGATCTGTTTGTCGCCACTCGCCCAAACATTGAACTGCTGCCGGAAGGCCAGTTTAAATACCACGTGGATTTCGAACATTTGCAGGTCACGGACGAGACGGGAATGATCTGCGTTTCCCGCCCCACCAACCCAACGGGCAACGTGATCACCGACGATGAGCTGATCAAGCTGGATGCGCTGGCCAACCAGCACGGCATCCCGTTGGTGATTGATAACGCCTACGGCGTTCCGTTCCCGGGGATTATTTTCAGCGACGCCAGGCCGCTGTGGAATCCGAATATCGTGCTGTGCATGAGCCTCTCCAAGCTGGGCCTGCCGGGTAGTCGCTGCGGGATTATCATCGCTAACGAAAAAATCATCACCGCCATCAGCAATATGAACGGCATTATCAGCCTCGCCCCCGGCGGAATGGGGCCGGCCATGATGTGCGAGATGATTAAACGCAACGATCTTCTGCGCCTGTCGGAAACGGTGATTAAGCCGTTCTACTACCAGCGCGTTCAGGAGACTATCGCCATTATTCGTCGCTATTTGCCGGAAGATCGCTGCCTGATTCATAAACCGGAAGGCGCGATTTTTCTCTGGCTATGGTTTAAGGATCTGCCGATTTCTACCGAGCTGCTGTACCAGCGCCTGAAAAAGCGCGGCGTTCTGATGGTGCCGGGCGACTATTTCTTCCCTGGCCTGGATAAGCCGTGGCCGCACACGCATCAGTGCATGCGCATGAACTATGTGCCGGACCCGGAGAAGATTGAAGCAGGCGTGAAGATTCTCGCCGAAGAAGTTGAACGCGCATGGGGTGAACAGGACGCGTAAACGAGCGCCAGGATCCTGAATAATCCAGATATATTCCCGGCTCGCGCTGCGCTCAGCCGGGCTACAGGCTTCCAGCGATCTGCGGACAGGCAGCTCGAACAAGGCGCGCCAGCGCCGCCTCCGGGAACACGCCGTAAGAAGGCATCATCGCTACATCGCCAGCGCCATCCGCTGGCGACGTTCAGCTGCTATTCTCTCCAGCTCCATCGGTTCCATGCAGCGCAGCGCCTGCGTCGGGCATGCCGCCACGCAGGCCGGGCCTTCTTCACGATGGCCGCACAAATCGCACTTCAGCGCCTGTACGCCCTCCTCCACCCGCATCACCGTCATCGCGCCATAGGGGCACGCCACCATGCAGCTTTTGCAGCCGATGCAGCGGCGCTGATCAACGCGCCAGACCGAATTTTCCCGGCGGATAGCGCCCTCGGGGCAGACGTTGGCGCAGGGCGCATCTTCACACTGGCGGCAAAGCGTCGCTGTCGAGAGTTCGTCATTTTTCACCACGCGGATCCGCGGCGCAAAGCGCATGGCGGAAACGCCAGAACAGTCCTGGTCCCGCTGATGGGATACCACGCAGGCGACTTCACAGGTACGGCAGCCGATGCACTTTTGCGCATCCGCGATAATAAACCGGTTCATCCTTGCTCCACTGGGGATAAAAACGCAGAGTGCCAGAAAAAACCGCTTCCGCGCCTTGATCCTGAATGGAGTCAGCGGCGTTTTCTCTCAGATGCCCGGGACAATTTGGTCATCTGCCTTACCCTTCCCGCACGGAAAAGCCCAGTTCGCGGGAAATCGCCTCTGCCGTATCGCGCAGCGGCTTGAGTAAATTCTTCTCCCCTACCTGCTTGAGGCGCGATGTTGATAAGGAGATAGAAATGGCATAAGGCACGCGTCCATGAATATCGAAAACCGGGACCGCCAGGCAGGACACGCCCAACTCGTTCTCTTCCCTGTCCATCGCCATATTACGCTCGCGGATCTGCGCCAGCTCATCATGCATCGCAGGTAAGCCGGTAATGGTATTCCGGGTCAGCGGCTGAATAATATCCTGGTGTGAATTCCAGTAGCTCTCAACGTAGTCAGGATGGCCAAACGCCATATAAATCTTGCCCATTGCCGAGCAGTACAGCGGCATATGCTGGCCAATATAGGCGCGCGTACGCAGCATGCCGGTGGTCGGCTCCAGCTTATAAATCAGGATAGCGTGGTCATCTTCACGGCTGGAGAAGTTCACCGTCTCGCCGGTGGCCAGGTTGAGCGCCTCAAGATGCGGCGCCGCGACGTGGATGATATTGAGCGACGACAAAGCCTTTTGGCCAACGGCGATAAACTTTGTCGTCAGACGATAGCTCCCCGCCGCCGGGGCTGGCGTCACGTAGCCGCAGGATTGCAGCCCCTGCAATAAGCGATGAACGGTGCTTTTGTTCAGGCCCGCCAGTTCCGACAGATGCGCCAGCGGGCATCCGTTTGGGTAATTACTCAGGATCTCAATCAGCATCAACCCACGAAAAAGGCTCTGGCTTCCGGCAGGCCTCTCCTTGTCTTGCGTTACATCGCTCTCTTTTGTGCCCATCGTTTCCGCTCCCCGTTTTTGTCGCGTTCAGATGGTAGCGCAAAGTGTGTTTCAGTTCACGATCTGAACCGAAAAAACACAACTTTATGATTTTTATGATTTTTAAAAATAACGCTGCCCGTTGATCTGATAAAAATTGATCGCTATATTTGAAATCAGATTTCGCATAGTGAAATTTAGAGATAAAAAAGCGATCAACTCTGACCAGGGAAACAGGAATGAAAGTAACGTTTGAGCAGTTAAAAGAGGCATTCAATCGAGTACTGCTGGCGCGGGGTATCACCGCAGAAACCGCCGATGCCTGCGCAGAAATGTTTGCCCGCACCACCGAATCCGGCGTCTATTCTCACGGCGTGAACCGCTTTCCTCGCTTCATCCAGCAGCTGGACAACGGCGACATCATCCCCGAGGCTAAACCGCAGCGGGTAACCAGCCTCGGCGCCATCGAGCAGTGGGATGCCCAGCGCTCCATCGGCAACCTGACGGCGAAAAAGATGATGGACCGGGCCATCGAACTGGCTTCCGATCACGGTATCGGCCTGGTGGCGTTACGTAACGCCAACCACTGGATGCGCGGCGGCAGCTATGGCTGGCAGGCGGCGGAAAAAGGCTACATCGGCATCTGCTGGACCAACTCCATCGCCGTTATGCCGCCGTGGGGCGCTAAGGAATGCCGTATCGGTACCAATCCGCTGATCGTCGCCATTCCGTCAACGCCGATCACCATGGTGGATATGTCGATGTCGATGTTCTCCTACGGCATGCTGGAAGTTAACCGCCTTGCCGGCCGCGAGCTGCCCGTGGACGGCGGATTCGACGATGAAGGTCATTTGACCAAAGAACCGGGGGTTATCGAGAAAAACCGCCGTATTTTGCCGATGGGCTACTGGAAAGGTTCCGGCCTGTCGATTGTGCTGGATATGATTGCCACCCTGCTTTCCAACGGCTCTTCCGTTGCCGAAGTGACTCAGGAAAACAGCGATGAATATGGCGTTTCGCAGATCTTCATCGCCATAGAAGTGGATAAGCTGATCGATGGCGCAACCCGCGACGCCAAACTGCAGCGGATTATGGATTTCATCACCACCGCCGAACGCGCCGATGAAAATGTGGCGGTCCGCCTGCCCGGCCATGAATTTACCCGACTGCTGGATGAAAACCGCCGCAACGGTATCACCGTCGATGACAGCGTATGGGCCAAAATTCAGGCGCTGTAAGGAGCTCACCCATGATTTTTGGCCATATTGCTCAACCGAATCCGTGTCGTCTGCCCGCGGCCATTGAACAGGCGCTTGATTTCCTGCGCACGACGGATTTTCACGCGCTGGAACCCGGCGTCGTGGAAATCGACGGCAAGAACATCTTCGCGCAGGTTATTGACTTAACCACCCGCGATGCCGCTGACAATCGTCCGGAGGTTCACCGTCGCTATCTGGATATCCAGTTTCTGGCGTGGGGTGAAGAAAAAATCGGTATCGCCATTGATACCGGCAATAATCAAATCAGCGAATCGTTGTTAGAACAGCGCGATATTATTTTCTATCACGACAGCCAACATGAATCGTTCTTTGAAATGACGCCAGGCAACTATGCGATATTTTTCCCGCAAGATGTGCATCGTCCTGGATGTAATAAAACTGTAGCCACCCCGATCCGCAAAATAGTCGTTAAGGTCGCTATCTCAGTTTTATAATAAGGAGCACAAAATGAATTCGAATAATACCGGTTACATTATCGGTGCGTACCCCTGTGCACCCTCATTTCACCAAAAGAGTGAAGAGGAAGAGACGGAATTCTGGCGGCAGCTCTCCGACACCCCGGATATTCGCGGGCTGGAGCAACCCTGCCTTGAACATCTTCATCCGCTCGGCGACGAATGGTTATTGCGCCATACCCCGGGACACTGGCAGATTGTCGTTACCGCCATCATGGAAACCATGCGCCGCCGCGGTGAAAACGGCGGCTTTGGGCTGGCATCCAGCGACGAAGAGCAGCGCAAAGCCTGCGTGGAGTACTATCGTCACCTGCAGCAGAAGATCGCTAAAATCAATGGTAAGACCGCCGGAAAGGTCATTGCCCTTGAGCTTCACGCCGCCCCGCTGGCGGGCAATGCCAACGTGGAGCAGGCTACCGACGCCTTTGCTCGTTCATTAAAAGAGATTACCCGCTGGGACTGGTCCTGCGAGCTGGTTCTGGAGCACTGCGACGCGATGACCGGCACCGTGCCGCGCAAAGGATTTTTGCCGTTAGAAAACGTGCTGGAAGCCATTGCCGACTACGACATCAGCATCTGTATCAACTGGGCGCGCTCTGCTATTGAAGGGCGGAATACCGTTCTACCGCTCACCCATACGCAGCAGGCAAAACGGGCAGGGAAGCTCGGCGCGCTGATGTTTTCCGGCACGACGCAAACCGGCGAGTACGGCGAATGGCAGGATTTACACGCGCCGTTCGCGCCTTTCTGCCCGCAGAGCCTGATGACCACCGACCACGCCCGTGAATTATTTGCCTGCGCAGGAGCCGATCCCCTGCAATTCTCTGGTATCAAATTACTGGAAATCACTGCCAGCGCAAACGTTGACCATCGCATCGCGATATTACGCGACGGCATCTCAGCGCTAAAACAAGCACAATAATAATAACCACCTTCATCGCCAGAATATTTTTTAATATTACGAGACTATAAAGATGAATATAACCTCTAACTCTACACCCAAAGATATACCGCGCCAGCGCTGGTTAAGAATTATTCCCCCAATACTGATCACCTGTATTATTTCTTATATGGACCGGGTCAATATTGCCTTTGCCATGCCCGGCGGCATGGACGCCGACTTAGGTATTTCCGCCACTATGGCGGGGCTGGCGGGCGGTATTTTCTTTATCGGTTATCTATTTTTACAGGTTCCCGGCGGGAAAATTGCCGTTCACGGCAGCGGTAAGAAATTTATCGGCTGGTCGCTGGTCGCCTGGGCGGTTATCTCCGTGCTGACGGGGTTAATTACCAATCAGTACCAGCTGCTGGCTCTGCGCTTCTTACTAGGCGTGGCGGAAGGCGGCATGCTGCCGGTTGTTCTCACCATGATCAGTAACTGGTTCCCTGATGCGGAACGCGGTCGCGCCAACGCGATTGTCATTATGTTCGTGCCGATTGCCGGGATTATCACCGCCCCGCTTTCAGGCTGGATCATCACGGTTCTCGACTGGCGCTGGCTGTTTATTATCGAAGGTTTGCTCTCGCTGGTTGTTTTAGTTCTGTGGACCTACACCATCTATGACCGTCCGCAGGAAGCGCGCTGGATCTCTAAAGCAGAGCAGAACTATCTGGTCGAGACGCTGGCCGCAGAGCAAAGGGCCATTGCCGGCACCGAGGTGAAAAACGCCTCTCTGAGCGCCGTTCTCTCCGACAAAACCATGTGGCAGCTTATCGCCCTGAACTTCTTCTACCAGACCGGCATTTACGGCTACACCCTGTGGCTGCCCACCATTCTGAAAGAATTAACCCACAGCAGCATGGGGCAGGTCGGGATGCTCGCCATTCTGCCGTACGTCGGCGCCATTGCCGGGATGTTCCTGTTCTCTTCTCTTTCAGATCGAACCGGTAAACGCAAGCTGTTCGTCTGCCTGCCGCTGATTGGCTTCGCTCTGTGCATGTTCCTGTCGGTGGCGCTGAAAAATCAAATATGGCTCTCCTATGCCGCGCTGGTCGGCTGCGGATTCTTCCTGCAATCGGCGGCTGGCGTGTTCTGGACCATCCCGGCACGTCTGTTCAGCGCTGAAATGGCAGGCGGCGCGCGCGGGGTTATCAACGCGCTTGGCAACCTCGGCGGATTTTGTGGCCCTTATGCGGTCGGGGTTCTGATCACGCTGTACAGCAAAGACGCCGGCGTTTATTGCCTGGCGATCTCCCTGGCGCTGGCCGCGCTGATGGCGCTACTGCTGCCGGCGAAATGCGATGCCGGTGCTGCGCCGGTAAAGACGATAAACCCACATAAACGCACTGCGTAAAATCGAGCCCGGCGGCGCTGCGCCTGCCGGGTCTGCGAAATATGCCGGGTCCTCCCGGCAAGAATGAGATGCGAAAGATGAGCAAGAAACAGGCCTTCTGGCTGGGTATTGATTGTGGCGGCACGTATCTGAAAGCCGGTTTATATGATGCCGAAGGTCATGAACATGGCATTGTGCGGCAAGCGCTACAGACGATGTCGCCCCTGCCGGGTTACGCCGAACGCGACATGCATCAGCTCTGGCAACACTGCGCGGCAACCATTGCCGGACTATTACAACGGGCAGGTGTATCCGGCGAACAGATTAAAGGCGTGGGCATCTCCGCTCAGGGTAAGGGCCTCTTCCTCCTCGATAAGCAGGATCGGCCGCTGGGTAACGCCATCCTCTCGTCCGATCGTCGGGCGCTGAATATCGTTCAGCGCTGGCAGCGGGACCGTATTCCCGAACGGCTCTATCCCGTTACCCGCCAGACGCTATGGACCGGGCATCCGGCTTCTCTGCTGCGCTGGGTCAAAGAGAATGACCCCCAGCGCTACGCGCAAATTGGCTGCGTGATGATGGGGCATGACTATCTGCGCTGGTGCTTAACCGGCGTGAAAGGCTGCGAGGAGAGCAACATCTCCGAGTCCAACCTCTACAACATGTCCACGGGCCAGTACGACCCGTGTCTGACCCAATGGCTGGGGATCGGCGAAGTGGATAGCGCGCTGCCCCCCGTTGTAGGGTCAGCCGAAATATGCGGGGAGATCACCGCTCAGGCAGCCGCTTTAACCGGTCTGGCGGCGGGTACTCCCGTCGTTGGCGGCCTGTTTGACGTGGTCTCCACCGCCCTTTGTGCCGGGATTGAGGATGAGTCGACCCTCAATGCGGTGATGGGAACCTGGGCCGTCACCAGCGGTATCGCTCACGGTCTGCGCGAACATGAGGCTCACCCTTACGTCTATGGCCGCTACGTCAATGACGGCCAGTATATCGTTCACGAAGCCAGCCCGACCTCATCCGGCAACCTCGAATGGTTTACCGCCCAGTGGGGCGATCTCTCGTTTGATGAGATCAATCAGGCCGTAGCCAGTTTGCCGAAAGCCGGGAGCGAGCTGTTTTTTCTGCCGTTTCTCTACGGCAGCAACGCCGGGCTGGAGATGACCTGCGGCTTTTACGGCATGCAGGCGCTGCATACCCGCGCGCACCTGCTGCAGGCGGTTTATGAAGGCGTGGTATTCAGCCATATGACCCATCTCAACCGTATGCGCGAACGCTTTACAAGCGTTCAGGCCCTGCGCGTCACCGGCGGCCCGGCGCACTCCGACGTCTGGATGCAAATGCTGGCGGACGTCAGCGGCTTACGCGTTGAACTGCCGCAGGTGGAAGAGACCGGCTGCTTTGGCGCTGCCCTCGCGGCGCGCGTCGGCACTGGCGTATACCGCAGCTTTAGCGAAGCCCGGCGCGCCCGGCAGCACCCGGTACGCACGCTGCTGCCCGATATGACCGCCCACGCGCGCTATCAGCGCAAATACCGCCACTACCAGGATTTGATTGAAGCACTACAGGGCTACCACGCCCGTATTAAGGAGCACGCATTATGAGCCGACCATTACTGCAGCTGGCGCTCGACCACACCAGCCTTCAGGCTGCGCAGCGCGATGTCGCCCTGCTACAGGATCACGTTGATATCGTGGAGGCGGGGACCATCCTCTGTTTGACCGAGGGGCTTAACGCAGTTACAGCCCTGCGCGCCCAGTGTCCGCAGAAGATCATCGTCGCCGACTGGAAAGTCGCCGACGCCGGTGAAACCCTGGCGCAGCAGGCCTTTGGCGCTGGCGCCAACTGGATGACCATCATCTGCGCCGCGCCGCTCGCCACGGTCGAGAAAGGCCACGCCGTGGCCCAGGCCTGCGGCGGTGAAATTCAGATGGAGCTGTTCGGCAACTGGACGCTGGATGACGCCCGCGCCTGGTACCGTACCGGCGTCCATCAGGCAATTTACCATCACGGGCGCGATGCCCAGGCCAGCGGGCAGCAGTGGGGGGAGGCGGATCTGGCGCGCATGAAAGCGCTCTCCGACATTGGCCTTGAGCTATCGATCACCGGCGGGATTACCCCGGCCGATCTGCCGCTGTTCAAGGATATCAACGTCAAAGCGTTTATTGCCGGGCGCGCGCTGGCAGGCGCTGCCCATCCGGCACGGGTTGCCGCCGAATTCCACGCGCAAATCGACGCTATCTGGGGAGAACAGCATGCGTAACCACCCGTTAGGTATTTATGAAAAAGCGCTGGCGAAGGATCTCAGCTGGCCTGAGCGGCTGGTGCTGGCCAAAAGCTGCGGTTTTGATTTTGTCGAAATGTCGGTGGACGAGACCGACGAACGCCTTTCGCGCCTGGAGTGGACATCGGCCCAGCGGGCATCGCTGGTGAGCGCGATGCTGGAAACCGGCGTCGCTATTCCCTCAATGTGCCTGTCCGCCCATCGCCGTTTCCCCTTTGGCAGCCGCGACGAGGCGGTACGCAAGCGGGCGCGGGAGATTATGACCAAAGCCATCCGCCTGGCGCGCGATCTGGGGATTCGTACTATTCAGCTGGCGGGTTACGACGTCTATTACGAAGAGCACGATGAAGGCACCCGGCAGCGTTTTGCCGAAGGACTGGCCTGGGCGGTAGAACAGGCCGCCGCCGCGCAGGTGATGCTGGCGGTGGAGATCATGGACACCGCCTTTATGAACTCCATCAGCAAATGGAAAAAGTGGGACGAGAGGCTTTCGTCACCGTGGTTTACCGTCTATCCGGACGTCGGCAACCTCAGCGCCTGGGGGAACGACGTCACCGCCGAGCTGAAACTGGGTATCGATCGTATCGCCGCCATCCACCTGAAAGACACGCTGCCCGTCACCGACGATAGCCCGGGCCAGTTCCGCGACGTGCCGTTCGGCGAAGGATGCGTTGATTTTGTCGGCATCTTTAAGACGCTGCATGAGCTGAACTACCGCGGTTCGTTTCTGATTGAGATGTGGACGGAGAAGGCCAGCGAACCGGTGCTGGAGATTATCCAGGCCCGGCGCTGGATTGAATCACGGATGCAGGAAGGAGGTTTCACATGTTAGAGCAACTGAAAGCCGAGGTGCTGGCGGCAAACCTGGCGCTCCCGGCGCACCGGCTGGTCACCTTTACCTGGGGCAACGTCAGCGCGGTGGATGAAACGCGCCGTCTGATGGTCATTAAGCCCTCCGGCGTCGAATATGAGGTGATGACCGCCGACGATATGGTGGTCGTAGAGATCGCCAGCGGTAAGATCGTTGAAGGCGCTAAAAAACCCTCTTCGGATACGCCAACGCATCTGGCCCTTTATCGTCGCTATCCGCAGATCGGCGGGATCGTGCATACCCACTCCCGCCATGCGACGATCTGGTCGCAGGCCGG
Source organism: Klebsiella sp. Q11 (assembly GCF_964241505.1). Taxonomy (NCBI): domain Bacteria; kingdom Pseudomonadati; phylum Pseudomonadota; class Gammaproteobacteria; order Enterobacterales; family Enterobacteriaceae; genus Klebsiella; species Klebsiella sp. Q11. The sequence continues at coordinate 233,927 of NZ_CAXSXW010000002.1, read as the reverse complement.
TCTCGATCTCCCTGCCTGGGGCACCACCCACGCCGACTATTTTTATGGCGCCATCCCCTGCACCCGGCCGATGACCGTTGAGGAGATTAACGGGGAGTATGAGTATCAGACCGGCGAAGTGATTATCAAAACCTTTGAACAGCGCGGTCTGGATCCGGCGCAAATCCCGGCGGTATTAGTCCATTCGCACGGCCCGTTTGCCTGGGGTAAAGATGCGGCCGACGCCGTACATAACGCCGTGGTACTTGAAGAGTGCGCCTATATGGGCCTGTTCTCGCGCCAGCTGGCGCCACAGCTGCCGGATATGCAGTCTGAACTGCTCGATAAACACTACCTGCGTAAACACGGCGCGAATGCCTATTACGGGCAAAACTAACACCGCGGGACTCCCGGATGGCGGCTAACGCCTTATCCGGGCTACCGGCGGTCTGCGGTCCCGTAGCCCGGGCAGGCGCTTTGCGCCGCCCTCGGGGGAAGCGTGCAGGATGTTGCAGAATTTTCCCGGGGGCGATGCTGCGCATCCCCGGCGGTCTGCGGTCCCGTAGCCCGGGCAGGCGCTTTGCGCCGCCCCCGGGGGAAGCGTGCAGGATGTTGCAGAATTTTCCCGGAGGCGATGCTGCGCATCTGTCCGGGCTGCTCGTCCCCGGCGGGAAAACCCATCAACCCTACGCCGAATTAATATGTTCCTTGCAGTAACGACGCTTCCACGCCGCGGGCGTCAGGCTGGTATGCTTACGGAAAATCTTGCGAAAATAGCCAACATCGTTAAATCCGCATTTCATCGCCACCTCGGTGAGCGACAGGGAATCGCTGATAAGCAGCTTTTCCGCCGCCCTCACCCGCTGACGGTGCAGCGCTTCGGTTAAGGTCAGCCGGAAAACATGGCGATAAATCCGCCCCAGATAATCGGCGTTGCAGTGCAGCTCCTGCGCCAGCGTGGATGCGGAAAGGGGCAAATGAAACCGGGTACGAATGATTTGCTGCGCTCTCCACGCCAGCGCGTTGCCGGGGCTGTCGGCGGGCTGTTCGCCCGCTGCCGCCGAAACTTGCTGCAGAATCAGCAGCAGGATCAGCTCCAGCGCCACGCTACGATGAATATTTTCCTGCTCGCGTAAGAATTGGCGGAACAACGAAATAATATACTGCGGCTCGCTGACGCGCGTGTGCTGCGGAATCGACAGCAGCGCCTCAGGCAGCGAAACGTTTTCACCTGAGGTCACTTCAAAATGCAGCCAGTAGAATTTTAAATCTGCCGGAAATTGCCCGATTCCGACGTGTAAACGCCGCGGCCAGAGCAATAAACTTTCCCCGGCGTTGACGCTAAAAATCTCGTTGTTTTCGCGGATCGTTAATGTTCCTTTTTCCACAAAGATTATTTCCCAGGAGTGAAGCTGACGAGCCGGATGGCTGCCGATGCCTCGGGAAATAAACAATCCACCATTTTGCACCTTAATCGGAAGTGACATGGACAATTCAAGCATAGACATTCAATATTCCGCTTTTAATAGCATTAATAACTCCTGTTACCTTTGATTATTCACGATAAAATAGCCGTCTGCTGGATCAAAATCACATTTTTACCATCAGGTCGGAATCGTCCTCTTTTTATACTTTTTCCTTCCCTTGTTGCCCCCAACATTTAGTGCAGAATAAATAACGTAATTTGCAAATAACACAATTAAAGCCCGCACTTCAGCGGGATATTATTCGCACATCATCTCCGGGAGTTATTTATGACTTCGGCTCCGATTACCACAACTGATTTGGCACAGCGTGCCCAGGACGACAAATTATCCCTTCGGGAAAAAATAGGCTACGGATTGGGCGACGCGGGCGGGACGGTGATTACCTGCCTGATCATGAACTTTTTAACTTTTTTCTATACCGATGTCTTCGGCCTGACGCCCGCGCTGGTCGGGACCCTGTTTCTGGCCCTGCGCGTTTTCGACGCCGTTTCCGACCCGATTATGGGCGTGCTGGCCGACCGTACCCAGAGCCGCTGGGGACGCTTTCGTCCCTGGCAGCTGTGGATTGCCGTGCCGATCGGCGTTATCGGCGTCCTGACGTTTACCGTGCCCGACGCCAGCATGGGGGTAAAAATCGCCTGGGCGTTCGGCACCTATCTGCTGCTGTCGGTGAGCTACACCGCGATAAACGTCCCCTACTGCGCGCTGATCAACACGATGACTACGCGTCATAGCGAGGTTATCTCGTGCCAGGCATGGCGCTTTGTCCTGTGCGGCGTGGCGGGATTCTTAGTCTCCGTTGGGCTGCCGTGGATGGTAAAAGCGCTCGGCCAGGGCGATACCGCACAGGGGTATCAGTACGGTGTCGGCGTACTCTGCGCCATCGCGGTGGCGATGTTCCTGTGCTGCTTCTTCTGGGTTCGCGAACGCGTCTCGCTGGATGTCATGGGGAAATTTACCCTGCGCGAGCACATCGCCGGGCTGCGTAAAAACGACCAGCTGCTGCTGATGCTGGTGATGTCATTTCTGCTCATCAACGTCTTCAATATCCGCGGCGGCGGCTACATGTACTTCATCACCTACGTGCTGGGCGGCTCCACCGGCTACACCTCGCTATTCTTCACCATGGTAACCTTCGCCTCGATTGCGGGCTCCGTCATCATCAACCTGCTCTCGCGCCGCTTTGATACCGTCAAACTTTACTACTACACCAACCTGGTGCTGGCCGCGCTGGCCGTGGCGATGTGGTTTTTGCCAACCGGGCAGGCGTACCAGACCCTGTGGCTGGTCGTCATCCTCGGCAACGGCATTATTCTCGGCTTTACCCTGCCGCTGCACTTTTCGCTGATGGCCTTCTCCGACGACTACGGCGAATGGAAAACCGGCGTGCGTTCTTCCGGGATGAACTTCGCCTTTAACCTGTTCTTTATCAAGCTGGCGTGGGCCTCCAGCGCCGGCATTATCAGCCTCGTGTTTATCTACGTGGCCTATCAGCCGGGCGTGGAAAACCAAACGGCATCATCACTGGCGGGTATCGCCTCCATGGAGACCCTGCTGCCCGCCCTGTTCCATCTGCTGCTGGCCTTTTCCATTCGCGCCTGCAAGCTCAACAATCCGATGATGGCGCGCATCGCCAGCGATCTGCGTACGCGTCATGTTCAGCCTTAAGGAGTCCGCCATGTCTGTTATGGAAGTCGATCTGCACAAACTGAAAATCAACGACCCGTTCCTCGGCCAGTACCAGCAGCTGGTGCGCGATGTGGTGATCCCTTATCAGTGGGATGCGCTTAACGACCGTATCGAGGAGGCGGACCCGAGCCATGCGATAGAGAACTTCCGCATCGCCGCCGGGCGACAGGAGGGCGAATTCTACGGCATGGTCTTTCAGGACAGCGACGTGGCGAAATGGCTGGAGGCGGTGGCCTGGTCGCTGTGTCAGAAGCCGGACGCCGGGCTGGAAAAAACCGCCGATGAGGTGATTGAACTGGTCGCGGCCGCCCAGTGTGAAGATGGCTATCTGAATACATATTTCACGGTCAAAGCGCCAGAGGAGCGCTGGACCAACCTCGCCGAATGCCACGAACTGTACTGCGCCGGGCACATGATTGAAGCGGGTGTCGCCTTCTTCCAGGCCACCGGCAAACGTCGTCTGCTGGATGTCGTCTGCCGCCTCGCCGACCACATCGATAGCGTGTTTGGCCCCGGAGATAACCAGCTGCACGGCTACCCTGGCCATCCGGAAATCGAGCTGGCGTTAATGCGCCTGTATGACGTCACTCAGGAGCCGCGCTATATCGCGCTGGTGAAGTACTTCGTTGAGGCGCGCGGAACGCAGCCGCATTTTTACGATATCGAATATGAGAAGCGCGGCAAAACCTCTTACTGGAACACCTACGGTCCGGCGTGGATGGTGATGGATAAACCCTACAGCCAGGCGCATCAGCCGATTTCCGAACAGCCGGTCGCCATCGGCCACGCGGTGCGTTTCGTCTATCTGATGACCGGCGTTGCCCACCTCGCCCGTTTAAGTCAGGACGAGGGCAAGCGCCGGGATTGCCTGCGCCTGTGGAAAAATATGGCCCGGCGTCAGCTGTATATCACCGGCGGAATCGGTTCGCAGAGCAGCGGGGAGGCCTTCAGCAGCGACTATGACCTGCCAAACGACACGGTCTATGCCGAAAGCTGTGCTTCCATTGGCCTGATGATGTTTGCCCGCCGGATGCTGGAGATGGAAGCCGACAGCCAATATGCCGATGTGATGGAGCGCGCGCTGTATAACACCGTGCTGGGTGGAATAGCGCTCGACGGCAAGCACTTCTTCTACGTCAATCCGCTGGAAGTGCATCCAAAATCCTTAAAATTCAACCATATTTACGATCACGTTAAGCCCGTCCGTCAGCGCTGGTTCGGCTGCGCCTGCTGCCCGCCGAATATCGCACGGGTGCTCACCTCGCTGGGGCACTATATCTACACGCCGCACGGCGACGTCCTGTACATCAACCTGTATGTCGGCAACAGCGTGGAGATCCCGGTGGGCAATGAGGCGCTACGCCTGCGCATCAGCGGCAACTATCCGTGGCAGGAACAGGTGAAGATAGTCATCGATTCATCTTCACCGGTTAGTCATACCCTGGCGCTGCGTCTGCCGGACTGGTGCGATAAGTCGCAGGTCACGCTCAACGGCGCGCCGGTTACGCAGGACGTGCGCAAAGGGTATCTGCACATCAGCCATCTCTGGCAGGAGGGCGACACGCTACAGTTAACCCTGCCGATGCCGGTGCGCCGCATTTACGGTAACCCGCTGGTGCGCCACCAGGCAGGCCAGGTCGCCGTCCAGCGCGGTCCGCTGGTTTACTGCCTGGAGCAGGCGGATAACGGCGAGCAATTGCATAACCTGCAGCTGCCGCGCGACGCCCGGTTTAGCACTGTCGAAGGCAAAGGGATTTTTGCCCGCAAGATACTTCTCCAGGCGCCGGGCTATAAGCAAACGGCGGAAGATGCCGAAAACCAGGCCCTATGGCACTATGACCGCGCGCCGTCCTCCCGTCAGCCGCAAGTATTAACCTTTATTCCGTGGTTTAGCTGGGCCAACCGCGGCGAAGGCGAGATGCGCATCTGGGTGAACGAAGCGGAAGCGTAAATGTGAGTGTGAGCATTCCCCGGTGGCGCTGCGGTATGAACCGGAAACATGGGTAACACTTTAGACCGGATACATGGGTAACGGTTATCGTAGCCCGGGTAAGGCGTTCACGCCGCGACCCGGGACTACCTGCTTATGCTAAAGGAACAATGCCTTATCGCGCAGAATATGATCGTTGCCGCGACGGCGGGTAAAACCGATGCGGTCGAAATATTCGAGGATCTGAATCGCCAGCTTGCGCCCGACGTTCAGCGTATCGCGGAAATCCGCCGCGCAGGTTGAGCCCCTTTCCAGATCCAGATCGCGGATCATTTTGGCAAACGCCACAATCCGATCGTTGCGATAGTAGCGATCTTTCACGATCGCGGTAATCATCCCCTGCTGCGCCGCCTGGCGTAATACCGCCCGCATTAACGACTCTTCTACGTTGGCTTCACGCGCCAGATCGCGTACCCACCATGGCTCATCGGCAAACAGCCCGGCAACCCGCTGCCAGATGGCCTGCTGCTCGTCGGTAAAGCCCGCTTTATGCTCCGGCAGATGCAGCCAGCCGTGGTGGCTGTGAACAATGCCGCTTTCGCGCATCTGCTCAATCAACAGCAGCACCAGCGCTTCATCTTCCATCGGCAGCGCAATACGCCGCAGACGTTCGCGGCCCGGTCCTGGCTCATCGCGATGCTGATCGTGATAGCGCGCCAGGGCATCGAGCAGCTTCCGCTGCCAGCGCGCGGCGAGCGGGGCGCTCAGCAGGCTATTTCCCGCCTGCAGATAGTCAGGGCGGTGAATCAGCGCGTTGAGGCCATCGCGGCTGAGCTGACGCGCCCAGGCGAAATCATCGAGGCGCACCGCATCGCGCTGAAGGTGAATATCCAGCGCCTGGACGTCATCGCCCTGCGCGGCGGCCAGCGCGTGCAGCCACTGTAAATACTCCGGCTTACGCTTGCCCCGGCGCGGCGGATTGAGGGTCACCACTCGCGCACCGGCCAGCGTCAGGCGCGCGGAAATATCGCGCAGCACCAGACGGTCGTTATCCGCCAGCCGCAGCGGCGTATCGAGAACCAGCTCCGCCAGCGCGCCTTCGAGCAGCGACACGCGGCCGGTAATATGGCTGGCGGCGTGGTGGATATGCAGCGGCTGCCACTGGCTAAGCGGCGTATGGCACTGCAGTTCAACGATGACCCGCTCAGAGGCTTCCGGCGGCGGTACCGCCAGCAGCCAGTCGCCGCGGTTGAGCTCCTCTTTTTGCGCATCGCCGGCAATATTCAGGGCAATGCGCTGGCCGGCCCAGGCCTGCTCAACCGGCTGATTCTGCGCGTGCAAACCGCGCACGCGCATCGGTTTATCCACGCCGGTCAGCCACAGCGTATCGCCAACGTTGACCTCGCCGGATAACGCGGTCCCGGTAACCACCAGCCCCGCGCCTTTGACGGTAAATGCCCGGTCGATGGCCAGGCGAAAGCGCTGATGCTGCGGGCGCGGGCGCGCGGAGAGCTGCAGGAGATGCTCGCGCAGCTCGGCGATGCCCCGTCCTTCCGTCGCCGCGACGGCAAACAGGGTCGCGCCGGTAAAGCCGAACTCCGCCAGCACCGCGTCGATTTCCGCCTCCACCTCCTCAATCCGCGCCGCTTCTACGCGGTCCGCTTTGGTCAGCGCCACGGTTAGCGTTGGCTGCCCGGTAAGCTGGAGGATCGCCAGATGTTCGCGGGTTTGCGCCATCACGCCATCATCGCAGGCCACCACCAGCAGCGCGTGATCGATACCGCCGACGCCGGCCAGCATATTGGACAAAAACTTTTCGTGGCCGGGAACGTCGATAAAACCCAGCACCCGCCCATCGGGCTGCGGCCAGTAGGCGTAGCCGAGGTCGATAGTCATCCCGCGCGCTTTCTCTTCCGGCAGGCGATCGGCGTTGATACCGGTAATCGCCTGCAGCAGCGTGGTTTTGCCGTGGTCAACGTGTCCGGCGGTGGCAATAATCATCTCAATAACATCTCCATAAACCGGGATTCATCCTCAAGACAGCGCAGGTCCAGCCACAGGCGGCCATCGTAGATCCTGCCAATAACCGGCACGGGCAACTGACGCCAGCGTGCCGCCAGAGCTTCCAGCCGACTGCCGCGCCCATCGCGCGGAGTCAACGTCAACGCCGCGCTGGGCAAGCGGTCCACCGGCAGCGAGCCGCTGCCGATCTGCGACAGGCATGGCTCGACCCGCAGGTCAAAATCAGCATAATGTGCAGCCAGCGCGGCCCGCATGCGCTCGCCCTGCAGGCGGATCTCGTCCGCCTGGCGAGTCAGCAGACGCAGGGTCGGCAGTTCAGCGGCCAGCTTTTCCGGATGCAGATAGAGGCGCAGCGTGGCCTCCAGCGCCGCGAGGGTCATTTTATCCGCCCGCAGGGCGCGCTTAAGCGGATGGCTCTGCAAACGCGCGATCAGCGCTTTTTTACCGACGATAATTCCCGCCTGCGGGCCGCCCAGCAGTTTATCGCCGGAGAAGCTTACCAGGCTGACGCCGGCGGCAATCATCTCCTGCGGCATCGGCTCTTTCGGCAGGCCGTACTGGCTTAAATCCACCAGCGAGCCGCTGCCGAGATCGGCCACCACCGGGATATTGAGTTCGCGGCCAATCTCCGCCAGCGCCGCTTCATCGACCGCTTTAGTAAAGCCCTCAATACTGTAGTTGCTGGTGTGCACCTTCATCAGCAGGCCGGTATTGTCATTCACCGCCTGACGATAATCTTTCGCGTGGGTGCGGTTAGTGGTCCCGACTTCATGCAGAACGCAGCCCGCCTGGCGCATCACGTCGGGAATACGAAACGCGCCGCCGATCTCCACCAGCTCGCCGCGCGACACCACCACCTCACGGCCGCCGGCGGTTGCCGCCAGCATCAGCAGCACCGCCGCCGCGTTATTGTTGACGATACAGGCGTCTTCCGCGCCGGTGATCTGGCAAAGCAGGTCGGCCAGCGCGCGATCGCGGTGGCCGCGTCCGGCATCGTCAAGATCGTATTCCAGCGTCACCGGCGCGCGCATCGCCTGGGTCACCGCCTCTACCGCCGCTTCCGCCTGAATCGCCCGCCCAAGGTTGGTGTGCAGCACGGTACCGGTCAGGTTGAACACCGGGCGCAGCGCGCTCTGCTGTCGCTGCGTCAAACGACGCGAGGTCTCCATTAGCCATGCTTCGCACCAGTCCGGCAGCGTCTGGTTCAGACGGATGTATTCCCGCGCCTCGTCCAGCATCTGACGCAGCTGCGCTACCGTCTGGGCGTGACCGTATTGCATCAACAGCGGTGAAAATGCGGGGTCGCGGAGTAAACGGTCGATGGCCGGAAGCCGGGTATAAAGCGCACGAATTTCGCTAGTCATGAATGAACCTATTTTCCCCCCTCCCGACGGGAGAGGGAGTCAACAAATGAGCAGCAATTGTAATGCCTCCGCGCAAAAACTGTTACCTGTCTGGGTCAACTCACCGGCGGTTCAGTGCGCGCAAAGCTGGCGCGCTGAAAGAGGGAATCCACCAGGCGCACCAGCTTCGGTCGGGTGGCGCACCAGCCCGGAGCGACGCGGCGGAAATTGAGATAAGCAATGGCGCAGGCTGCGGAAATGGTTGCCAGATTAACCTCATCAGGACGTAATGTCCCGTCACTGGCATACCCTTCCAGCGCATCAAGCCCGCGCGCAATTTTTTCACGCTGGCGCAGCAGTTCGCTTTCCGACTGCTGGGCCGCCGGGCGCGTTTTCTCCCGTACCAGCGTTTGCGCAGCCTCCATCACGCCATCAGCCAGCGCTTCAATTTGACGCAATTTCAGCGCAGCCTTCGGCGCCGCAGGCAGCATATCCGGCGCGATGCCGAGCAGCTCCAGATATTGCGCAATAATGGGCGAGTCGTACCAGCATTCACCGTCGTCGGTGACAAGCGCGGGGACTTTTCCCAGCGGATTGTAGTGCGCCACGCCGTTGGTCTCGTGGTAAGGGAATTCGTTGACGAACTCGAAGGGAATCGCTTTTTCCAGCAGTATGACGGAAATTTTGCGCACAAAGGGACTGGTGTAGCTGCCGATCAGTTTCATTGCCTGCTCCTTTCGCCAACAAAGTAGTAAGTATGGCGCAGGCGCAGGCAAATAGCAGAGAGAGAAATCACCTCATGCCGGACTGACCCCGCTAATGGTCCAGATAGAGATAGTGCATCCAGCTGGTCATCCGCAGCAGCACCTTGCGCATCACCGAAACGTGGGTGAAATGATCGGAGTAGACCGCCACCTGGGCGTAAATGCCGTCAGGCAGGGCGTCTACGGCGGCATCGGGCTCCAGCTCAATGGTCGCCAGCACGCCGTCGGTGCCCGGCGTCACCGTCAGCGCCTGCAGCGTGCCCTGCGCCTGGTATGTTCCCCCCGGTACGACTGGCAGGATGCTCACCAGCTTGCCGCGAAAGACCTGTCCCGGCAGCGCGTTGAACACCGCTTCAGCATCGTCGCCCTTCTCCAGCCTGAGCAGCGAATTTTGCCGGAACTGCGCCACAATCAGCCGTTTTTGCTGGGGGATAAAGACCATCACCGGACGCAGCGGCAGCGAGGCGGCATAGGTCCCAGGACGAATTAACACCTGGGTGATATACCCGTCGCTGGGCGCGCGTACGGTCGTCTGCTCGAGGTTATATTTCGCCTCCGCCAGCTGCGCGCGCAGGCTTACCACCTGCGACTGTTCGCCGTTTATCATGCTGTCGAGCTGGCTCTGAATTTGCGCCTGCTCCGCCACCGATCCTTTCACCATCGCATCCTGGGCGAGGTAGTTTTGCCGGGCATTATCGATATCGCTTTCCGAAAACGGATTGACCCGCGCCTGGCTTCCTTTCAGGTAGCGCTGATAATCCTTATACAGACGGTCGCGCTCCGCCGAAACGCGCGTGGTGTTGGCCTGAGCCTCAGAAAGCTGGGCTTTAAGGGTATTGATACTGTGCAGCGCGGTAACAAGGTCGGCCTGTAGCCGGTCCACCCGCGCCTGATAACGCACCGGATCGATGGTAAACAGCACCTCGCCCTTTTTAACTCGTTGATTTGCTTTATCCGTGACGCTGCTGACCACCCCGGTAACCTGCGGCGTAATAGGAATAGAAATAACCGCTTTTTGCGCGGTAAAGGTATACGGATGGTTGTAGTTCATTAATAAGATAAGCGCGCTAACAATAAATACGCCGCCCAGCGCCGCGGTGGGAACCGTCCATTTATTTACCGGGATCTTAAATATTTTAAATATCGACCAGGCAATCGCCACATAGGTCAAAATAATCAGCAGATCCATGAGTTATTTCTCCACCGAAGGAGGTTGAGCTGACGGTCTGAGACCGGTTATTTGCTGCTCGAGCGCGATAACCCGCTGGCGCAGTTCGCTGATGTCGTCCCCCTCTTCCGCCGCCTCAGACGGCGTCTCGTCCCGCCGATGCTGCATGCCCCAGCCGCGTTCTGGCCGGTAAAGCGTGGCCCAAATCCATAAAAACGGCCAAATGACGTGCAGCGTAAAAAGGCTCACCCAGCCCGCGACGTGAATCGCATCGGCATGCGGGTGATTACGTTTCTTCGCGATCAGGTAAGGAATATCATGGAGAATGATGATTCCATAAAAAATCACCAGAAATACAAAGATCAGAACGCCGAGCGCAAAATAATTGAGAAACATAATTTCCTCGGATTTACGCTAATTATTTTCAGGATGTGTGCCGGGCCGGATCAAAAAAGGGCCGACAAAATGAGCATAATTCACCCGTATCATTTTCGCCATTGACGACTAAAATGTTCTTTAAGCGATTGCGTTGCTGAGTGACGTATCAGCAAGCGGAACGCGGCATAACCTGCGCGAGATCACACCGGGCTAAATCCTGGTGAAAATATTTTGTGACGAACATCACAAACAAATAACAAAACGTCAAAGTAAATTTGTGATTTTCATCACATAAAAATGCATTATCCCCCCTTAAAACCCGGTCTGTTGTTTTTTTACACATCCATTTTGTGATGGAGATCACTACAAAAGACCATCATCGCCCTATATTCATGTGATCCAAATCACATAAAAATCCACCGACTGGACAGCTTAACGATTCAGTGCCAGATTTCGCACTATCACTCAGGGCCCGGCTACCTCTGCCGCCTTATTAACAACAAGCCTCGGGCTTTCAGCCTGCCGATAGCAAAAACAGAAGAAGGGGTGTTTTATGTCATCCGATATCAAGATCAAAGTGCAAAGCTTTGGTCGTTTCCTCAGCAATATGGTGATGCCAAATATCGGCGCGTTTATCGCGTGGGGTATTATCACCGCTCTATTCATTCCGACAGGATGGTTACCGAACGAAACGCTGGCGAAGCTGGTTGGTCCGATGATCACCTATCTGCTGCCGCTGCTGATCGGTTATACCGGCGGTAAGCTGGTTGGCGGCGAGCGCGGCGGCGTGGTCGGCGCGATTACCACCATGGGCGTTATCGTCGGCGCGGATATGCCGATGTTCCTCGGCTCCATGATCGCCGGTCCGCTGGGCGGCTGGGCAATTAAAAAATTCGACGTCTGGGTAGACGGTAAGATCAAATCCGGTTTTGAGATGCTGGTGAATAACTTCTCCGCGGGCATCATCGGTATGATCCTCGCCATTCTGGCGTTCCTCGGCATTGGCCCGGCGGTTGAAGTCCTGTCGAAAATTCTGGCCGCAGGCGTTAACTTCATGGTGGCGCACGAGATGCTGCCGCTGGCCTCTATCTTTGTTGAACCGGCGAAAATCCTGTTCCTCAACAACGCCATTAACCACGGCATTTTCTCGCCGCTGGGTATTCAGCAATCCCACGAGCTGGGCAAATCCATCTTCTTCCTGATTGAAGCTAACCCGGGTCCGGGGATGGGCGTCCTGCTGGCGTATATGTTCTTCGGCCGCGGCAGCGCGAAACAGTCTGCAGGCGGTGCGGCAATCATCCACTTCCTCGGCGGTATTCACGAGATTTACTTCCCGTACGTGCTGATGAACCCGCGTCTGATTCTGGCCGTTATCCTCGGTGGGATGACCGGCGTATTCACCCTGACTATCCTCAACGGCGGGCTGGTCTCTCCGGCTTCTCCGGGTTCTATCCTCGCCGTGCTGGCGATGACGCCGAAAGGCGCTTACTTTGCTAACATCGCGGCGATTATTGCGGCGATGGCCGTCTCCTTTGTGGTCGCAGCCGTGCTGCTGAAAACCAGCAAAGTTAAAGAAGAAGATGATATCGAAGCCGCGACCCGTCGCATGCAGGATATGAAAGCGCAGTCCAAAGGCGGCGCCACGCCGCTGGCCGCTGGCGATGTCGCGAACGACCTGAGCCACGTGCGTAAAATCATCGTCGCCTGCGACGCCGGTATGGGCTCCAGCGCGATGGGCGCAGGCGTGCTGCGTAAAAAAGTGCAGGATGCCGGGCTGAGCAACATCTCCGTGACTAACAGTGCGATCAACAACCTGCCGCCGGATGTTGACCTGGTCATCACCCACCGCGACCTGACCGAGCGTGCGATGCGTCAGGTGCCGCAGGCGCAGCATATTTCGCTGACCAACTTCCTCGACAGCGGCCTGTACACCAGCCTGACCGAACGTCTGGTTTCGGCGCAGCGCCACACGGATAACGAAGAGAAAGTCCGCGACAGCCTGAAAGACAGCTTCGACGCGTCTGACACCAATCTGTTCAAACTCGGCGCGGAGAACATCTTCCTCGGCCGTAAAGCGGCGACCAAAGAAGAAGCGATTCTGTTTGCCGGCGAGCAGCTGGTGAAAGGCGGCTACGTTGAGCCGGAATACGTCCAGGCGATGCTGGATCGTGAAAAGCTGACCTCCACCTATCTGGGTGAGTCCATCGCGGTCCCGCACGGCACTATCGAAGCCAAAGATCGCGTTCTGAAAACCGGCATCGTCTTCTGCCAGTACCCGGAAGGCGTACGCTTCGGCGAAGAAGAGGACGAGGTGGCTCGCCTGGTTATCGGTATTGCCGCGCGTAATAACGAGCATATCCAGGTGATTACCAGCCTGACCAACGCGCTGGACGATGAATCGGTCATTGAGCGTCTGGCAAAAACCACCAGCGTTGAAGAAGTTCTGACGCTGCTGAAAGCGTAATCCGTCACCCGGCGGTACGCCGGGCAACGCCCCCCTCTCTCCTTACGCGTGGGGAGAGGGTTGGGGTGAGGGAAACGCCTGACCCCAGCCCTCTCAGGTAAAAACATTAATTGAAGGTTAATACTATGAAAGCATTACATTTTGGCGCAGGTAATATCGGTCGTGGCTTTATCGGCAAACTGCTGGCGGACGCGGGGATACAGCTGACGTTTGCGGATGTAAATCAGGTCGTGCTCGATGCCCTGAATGCCCGTCATAGCTACCAGGTTCATGTGGTCGGCGAGAATGAGCAGGTCGATACCGTTTCCGGCGTTGACGCCGTCAGCAGCATCGGCGACGAAGTTGTAGAGCTGATTGCCAGCGTGGATCTGGTGACCACCGCCGTCGGCCCGGTCGTGCTGGAACGCATCGCCCCGGCGATTGCCAAAGGCCTGGCCAAACGTAAGGCGCAGGGGATTACCGCCCCGCTGAATATCATCGCCTGCGAGAACATGGTCCGCGGCACCACCCAGCTGAAGGGTCACGTTTTTAACGCCCTCGCCGAAGAAGACAAAGCCTGGGTTGAAGCCAACGTCGGCTTCGTTGATTCCGCCGTTGACCGCATCGTTCCGCCGTCGGCTTCCGCCACTCACGATCCGCTGGAAGTCACCGTGGAAACCTTCAGCGAGTGGATTGTCGATAAGACCCAGTTCAAAGGCGAACTGCCGAACATCCCAGGTATGGAATTAACCGATAACCTGATGGCATTTGTCGAACGTAAGCTATTCACCTTAAACACCGGACATGCTATAACCGCCTACCTCGGAAAACTGGCGGGTCATCAGACGATTCGCGACGCGATTCTTGATGAGCACATTCGCGCCGTGGTCAAAGGCGCCATGGAAGAAAGCGGCGCGGTGCTGATCAAACGCTATGCCTTTGATGCGCAAAAGCACGCCGCTTACATCCAGAAAATTATCGGTCGTTTTGAGAACCCGTATCTGAAGGATGACGTTGAGCGCGTTGGCCGCCAGCCGCTGCGCAAACTGAGCGCGGGCGACCGCTTAATTAAGCCGCTGCTCGGTACGCTGGAATACGGCCTGCCGCACCGCAATCTGGTGAAAGGGATCGCCGCTGCCATGCACTTCCGCAGCGAAGAAGACCCGCAGGCGCAGGAACTGGCGGCGCTGATTGCCGAGAAAGGCCCACAGGCCGCGCTGGCGCAGATTTCGGGTCTGGACGCAGCAAGCGAGGTGGTGGCGGAAGCCGTTAACGACTATAACGCCACCAAATGAGGCAAGACCTGGCGCGGTCCGAACCGCGCCCATTACTCATGTCAGATATGCAGGCAATAATGGAAGAAACACAGGCATTTGAAAACCGTGTGCTTGAACGTCTGAATGCTGGCAAAACCGTAAGAAGCTTCCTGATCGCCACCGTTGAACTGCTGACGGAAGCGGTCAATATTCTGGTGCTTCAGGTATTCCGTAAAGACGACTACGCGGTGAAATACGCAGTGGAGCCGTTGCTGGACGGCGACGGGCCGCTTGGCGACCTTTCTGTACGCCTGAAGCTGATTTACGGCCTTGGGGTGATTAGCCGCGCCGAATATGAAGACGCTGAACTGCTGATGGCCCTGCGCGAAGAGCTGAATCACGACGGTAATGAGTATAGCTTTACCGACGATGAGATCCTCGGACCGTTTGGCGAGCTGCACTGCGTCGCCGCCCTGCCGCCCACGCCGCAATTTGATGAGAGCGATGCTGAACTGCTGGCAATGCAAAAGCTGCGCTACCAGCAGGTCGTACGTTCCACAATGATGCTATCTCTGACCGAGCTGATTTCTAAAATCAGCTTAAAAAAAGCCTTTCAAAAATCAACGCTCTGATTCTGGCTCTTGCTGGTCGCACGTCGGCCGATAAAGCTGACGATAATACTCAAGACGCCGCAGAAATAGCGCTTCTTTATCTGCCGGGATATCCGGCGGTATATGCTGCAAACGCGGAGATTTTTTTAGATATTCCATAAAAGCCTGACTTGAAGCCATAAAATCTACGGCTTTATCAATAATGCGCGGTACGCTGTCGCCTATTTTCGCCATCACGCTCTCCTCTTTTGGGGGAATGATCCTATTAAGGATTAGCCAAAAACAGGGTTTCAGATGAGGAAAACGTGCTGAATGGCCGTCAGGCTTCACAGAAATGAATATTCGCCAACTCTGGGTTAAAATGATTTTTATGTTCAATAAGTTATAATATGCCGCTGCGGTTGTTATGAGCAAAAAACGGCGACGTTTTGATAAATAACTACCCACAACCCAAGCGACAGCACATACTATAGTCTGATAACGCCCCTTTCTTAATAGATTAAGCCACCATGAAAGAAGTCGAAAAAAACGAAATTAAACGTCTGAGCGATCGTCTCGACGCTATCCACCACCAGCAGGCCGACCTGTCCCTGGTCGACGCCGCAGAAAAATACGCCGAGCTGGAAAAAGAGAAAGCCACCATTGAGACGGAACTCGTTCGCCTGCGTGAGGTTCAGGGCCAGAAGCTGAGCAAAGAAGCGCAAAAGCTGATGAGCATGCCGCATCGCCGCGCCATCACCAAAAAAGAGCAGGCCGATATGGGTAAGCTCAAGAAAAGCGTACGCGGTCTGGTTGTTGTCCACCCGATGACCGCGCTGGGCCGCGAAATGGGCCTCAAAGAGATGACCGGCTTCGCCAAAACCGCGTTCTGATATCTTCATCCCGTGAATCTCCCGGCTCGCGCTACGCTTAGCCGGGCTACGGGTTCACCGCCGTCTGCGGACCGGTAGCCCGGACAGATGCGCAGCATCGCCTCCGGGACAGGCTCTGTTTCAAACGTCATTCCCCACTAATTGGCCCTACCAATGTTTTCTTAAATCGTCCAATGGTTCACATATCCATCATTTTTCGTCACAGACATATTGCTCATCAATAACATTTGATTAACCATTCGTTGTCGTTAATCCTACAATCGCAATTTGGCTGGGCCAGTTTTACAAATGATGTGACCTGCTAAGAGCGCAAGACTCAGCACGGCATCATAACGGCCCGATGGAGACCTGCATGAACCTCTGGCAACAAAATTACGATCCGGCCGGCAACATCTGGCTATCGAGTCTTATCGCATCGCTACCGATTCTGTTTTTCTTTTTTGCCCTGATAAAGCTCAAGCTGAAAGGGTACGTTGCCGCGACCTGGACCGTGCTCATTGCGCTCTCGGTCGCTCTGCTGTTCTACAAAATGCCGGTTGACCACGCGCTGGCCTCCGTCATCTACGGCTTCTTCTACGGCCTGTGGCCAATCGCGTGGATTATTATCGCCGCGGTCTTCGTCTATAAAATCTCGGTGAAAACCGGGCAGTTCGACATTATCCGCTCATCAATTTTGTCGATTACCCCGGATCAGCGTCTGCAAATGCTGATTGTCGGTTTCTCCTTCGGCGCGTTCCTCGAAGGGGCCGCCGGTTTTGGCGCGCCGGTCGCCATCACCGCAGCGCTGCTGGTGGGGCTCGGCTTTAACCCGCTGTATGCGGCGGGCCTGTGTCTGATCGTTAACACCGCGCCGGTCGCATTTGGCGCGATGGGCATTCCGATTCTGGTCGCCGGACAGGTGACGGGCCTCGACAGCTTCGAAATCGGCCAGATGGTTGGCCGTCAGCTGCCGTTCCTGACCATCATCGTCCTGTTCTGGATCATGGGGATTATGGACGGCTGGCGCGGCATTAAAGAGACCTGGCCTGCGGTCATGGTCGCCGGCGGCTCCTTTGCTATCGCTCAGTACCTCAGCTCTAACTTCCTCGGCCCGGAGCTGCCGGACATTATCTCTTCGCTGGTATCGCTGGTCTGTCTGACGCTGTTCCTCAAACGCTGGCAGCCGGTACGCATCTTCCGCTTCGGCGATATGGGCGCATCGCAGGTCGATATGAACCTGGCCCGCACGCATTACACGCCGGGACAGGTGATTCGCGCCTGGTCGCCGTTCCTGTTTCTGACCGCGACGGTGACCCTGTGGAGCGTGCCGCCGTTCAAAGCGCTCTTCGCCCCCGGCGGCGCGATGTACGATTTTGTGATTAATATTTCCGTGCCGTTCCTCGACAAAATGGTGGCCCGCATGCCGCCGGTGGTTAGCGAAGCCACGCCGTACGCTGCGGTCTATAAGTTTGACTGGCTCTCCGCCACCGGCACCGCCATCCTGTTCGCCGCGCTGCTTTCCATCGTCTGGCTACGCATGAAGCCGAAAGACGCGATCTCGACCTTTGGCAGCACGCTGAAAGAGCTGGCGCTGCCGATTTACTCCATCGGCATGGTGCTGGCGTTCGCCTTTATTTCCAACTATTCCGGTCTATCCTCAACGCTGGCGCTTGCGCTGGCACACACCGGTCATGCATTTACCTTCTTCTCGCCGTTCCTCGGCTGGCTGGGGGTATTTCTGACCGGTTCGGATACCTCGTCTAACGCGCTGTTTGCCGCGCTGCAGGCCACGGCGGCCCAGCAGATTGGCGTCTCCGATATCCTGCTGGTCGCAGCGAACACCACCGGCGGCGTAACCGGGAAAATGATCTCTCCGCAGTCTATCGCCATCGCCTGTGCGGCGGTCGGCCTGGTAGGTAAGGAGTCCGATCTGTTCCGTTTTACCGTCAAACACAGCCTGATTTTCACCTGTATGGTCGGCGTTATCACCACGCTGCAGGCGTATGTCTTAACCTGGATGATCCCGTGATAGTGATGCCAAAACGCCTTGCCGACGACGTCGCCCGTCGCGTGCGGGCGCTGATTGAAGAACAACAGCTGGAGGCGGGCATGCGATTGCCCGCCGAACGCCAGCTGGCGGCGCAGCTGGGCGTATCGCGCAATTCGCTGCGCGAAGCGCTGGCGATGCTGGTCAACGAAGGGGTGCTGCTCAGCCGTCGCGGCGGCGGCACCTTCGTGCGCTGGCAGCACGAAGCGTGGTCGGAGCAAAACATCGTTCAACCGCTGAAGACGCTGCTCTCCGACGACCCCGATTACAGCTTTGATATCCTCGAAGCCCGTCACGCCATCGAAGCCAGTACCGCCTGGCATGCGGCGATGCGGGCAACCGATGCCGAAAAAGAGAAAATCCGCCTCTGCTTTGAAGCCACCCAAAGCGAAGACCCTGACCTGGCCTCGCAGGCCGATGTCCGCTTCCATCTGGCGATCGCCGAAGCGTCGCACAACGTGGTGCTGCTGCAAACCATGCGCGGTTTTTTTGACCTTTTACAGTCCTCAGTCAAGGAGAGCCGCCAGCGGATGTATCTCGTCCCGCCGGTCTTTGCTCGCCTGACCGAACAGCACCAGGCGGTCATGGAGGCGATTATCGCCGGTGACCCGGAAGGTGCCAGACAGGCGATGATGGCCCATTTGGGCTTTGTTCACGCCACCATCAAACGCTTTGATGAAGACCAGGCCCGCCAGGCGCGAATTACCCGCCTGCCCGGTGACCATAACGAAAATTCCAGGGAGAACTTGTGATGATTATTTCCGCCGCCAGCGACTACCGCGCCGCCGCACAGCGTATCCTGCCACCGTTCCTGTTCCACTATATCGACGGCGGCGCTTACGCCGAGCACACCCTGCGCCGCAACGTTGAGGACCTGTCCGACGTCGCGCTCCGCCAGCGCATTCTGCGCAATATGTCGGACCTGAGCCTGGAAACCACCTTATTCAACGAGAAGCTGGCGATGCCAACGGCGCTGGCGCCGGTTGGGCTGTGCGGGATGTACGCCCGCCGCGGTGAAGTGCAGGCCGCTGGCGCGGCGGATGAAAAAGGTATTCCGTTTACCCTCTCTACCGTTTCCGTCTGCCCGATTGAAGAGGTCGCCCCGACCATTAAGCGCCCGATGTGGTTCCAGCTGTACGTCCTGCGCGACCGCGGTTTTATGCGCAATGCGCTGGAGCGGGCGAAGGCGGCGGGCTGTTCAACGCTGGTCTTTACCGTCGATATGCCGACCCCCGGCGCGCGCTATCGCGATGCTCACTCCGGGATGAGCGGCCCGAACGCGGCAATGCGCCGCTACTGGCAGGCGGTGACCCATCCGCAGTGGGCATGGGACGTCGGGTTAAACGGCCGTCCGCACGATTTGGGCAACATCTCCGCCTACCTCGGCAAGCCGACCGGTCTGGAGGATTATATCGGCTGGCTGGCGAATAACTTCGATCCTTCGATTTCCTGGAAAGACCTTGAGTGGATCCGCGACTTTTGGGACGGCCCGATGGTGATCAAGGGGATCCTCGATCCGGAAGACGCCCGCGATGCGGTGCGCTTCGGCGCTGACGGGATCGTTGTTTCCAACCACGGCGGCCGCCAGCTCGACGGCGTGCTCTCTTCCGCTCGCGCCCTGCCCGCAATTGCCGACTCGGTTAAAGGCGATATTACAATTCTTGCCGACAGCGGTATTCGCAACGGCCTTGATGTGGTGCGGATGATTGCCCTCGGCGCCGATAGCGTGCTGCTGGGCCGCGCTTATCTGTATGCGCTGGCCACGCACGGCAAACAGGGCGTCGCCAATCTGCTGAACCTGATCGAGAAAGAGATGAAAGTGGCGATGACGCTGACCGGTGCGAAAACCATCGGCGAAATCAGCCGTGAATCTTTAGTCCAGAACGCCGATGCGCTGCGGACCTTTGATGCGATCAAAGCAGGAAACGCGGCGGTTATCCCTGCCCCTCTCCCACAGGGAGAGGGAACCGTCCGGCAGGCGGGTTAACGTCCTCGTCAGGCCATCCGGCTCACAGGCCGGCGCCGGTTTTCTCCCGCTCCCTTTCCGGGAGAGGAGCGGGGTGAGGGTTAGCCAAATATCTGCTATTCTGCCCCCGCAATTAAGGGGGCAGCATGCTTAACATCGTCTTATTCGAACCAGAAATCCCGCCAAATACCGGGAATATCATCCGCCTGTGCGCCAACACCGGCTTCAATCTGCATATTATCGAACCCATGGGTTTTGCCTGGGATGATAAGCGTCTTCGCCGCGCAGGTCTGGATTACCACGAGTTTGCTGCCGTCCAGCGCCATGGTGATTACGCCGCCTTTATTGAAAGCGCAAAGCCGCAGCGCCTGTTCGCCCTGACGACCAAAGGCACGCCGGCGCACAGCGCGGTAAGCTATCAGGACGGCGATTTTCTGCTGTTTGGCCCGGAAACCCGCGGACTGCCGGGCAGCATTCTTAATGCTCTGCCGGCAGAACAAAAAATCCGTATTCCGATGATGCCGGACAGCCGCAGCATGAACCTGTCAAATGCGGTGTCGGTGGTGGTCTATGAAGCCTGGCGCCAGCTGGGCTATCCCGGCGCGGTGCTGCGCAGCTGAGCTCGCTTTCTCCCGGAGGCGGCGCGTAGCGCCTGTCTGGGCTACCAGACAGCGCTCGGTTTTGTAGCCCGGATAGATGCGCAGCATCGCCTCCGGGAAATCAATCAAATACCGTCGCCGTACTCGAAGGTATGGTGTATGCCGTTAAAGTGCTGATCCATATCCATCGCGGGCTTATCGCTCTCCGGCTTGCCCACAATGCGGGCGGGAACGCCTGCGGCGGTAGTATGCGGCGGCACCGGCTGTAGCACCACCGAACCCGCGCCGATTTTTGCCCCGCGCCCGACTTCGATATTGCCGAGGATTTTCGCCCCGGCGCCAATCATCACTCCTTCGCGAATTTTCGGATGACGATCGCCGCTGGTTTTACCGGTACCGCCCAAGGTCACGGATTGCAGAATCGATACGTCGTCTTCAATCACCGCCGTTTCGCCGACGACGATGCCGGTGGCGTGGTCCAGCATGATCCCGCGACCAATCTTCGCCGCCGGGTGGATATCCACCTGGAACGATACGGAAACCTGATTTTGCAGGAAGATCGCCAGCGCCCGACGCCCCTGATTCCACAGCCAGTGGCCGATGCGATAGGCCTGCAGCGCGTGGAATCCTTTCAGATAGAGCAGCGGGGTGGAGTATTTATCCACCGCCGGGTCGCGCGTTCGCACCGCCTGAATATCGCAGGCGGCGGAGGCGATCATTTCCGGGTCGGCGGCGTAGGCCTCTTCCACCACTTCACGAATCGCGATGGCGGGCATGATCGGAGAAGCCAGTTTATTCGCCAGCATATAGCTCAGGGCGCTGCCGAGATTTTCGTGCTTGAGTAGCGTGGCGTGGTAAAAACTGGCGAGCATTGGCTCACAGTCAGCTAAAGCCCGAGCTTCGGCTTTAATATTATTCCAGACGATATCCAGTTCTTCACACGGCATTGCTGACTCCAGACGATATAATAATGACCGGCCAGTTCTTTGCTGGCCGGGTCATTCAGGTGATCCAGGTTCCATCGCAGTTAGTTGCTACGCTCGTCCTTGCGTGCACGACCTAATAAGGTCAATGCTGCCTCGCGCGCAATTTTTCCGCAATACAATACCTGATAAATTTCCTCGGTTATTGGCATTTCGACGCCTAAACGCTGCGCCAGAACGCGAACCTCTTTGGTATTGCGATAGCCTTCAACCACCTGGCCAATCTTCTCCTGCGCGCTTTGCACATCCATGCCCTGACCGAGCATCATGCCGAAGCGGCGGTTACGCGACTGGTTATCGGTGCAGGTGAGCACCAGATCGCCTAAGCCCGCCATCCCCATAAAGGTCTCCGGATCGGCGCCCAGGGCCTCCCCGAGGCGCGACATCTCAACCAGCCCGCGGGTAATCAGCGCGGTACGCGCGTTGGCGCCAAAGCCGATGCCGTCAGACATGCCGGCGCCGATAGCGATGACGTTTTTCACCGCCCCGCCGAGCTGCACGCCGATAAAGTCCGGGTTGATATAGACGCGGAAGCTCTTGCCGCAGTGCAGCAGGCTTTGCAAATCGTCAGCGAACTGCGGATCCGTCGACGCCAGCGAGATCGCCGTCGGCAGGCCTGCCGCCAGCTCTTTCGCGAAGGTGGGGCCGGAAATCACCGCCAGGGGGATAGCGTCGCCCAGCGCTTCACGGGCCACGTCCTGCAGCAGGCGCCCGGTTTCCGCTTCCAGACCTTTCGTCGCCCACACCAGGCGAGCGTCGGGGCGCATCAGCGGTTTAATCTGCCGCAGCACCTGGCCGAAAACGTGGCTCGGCACGACGACGAGGATATCGCGGCTGGCCGCCAGCGCGGTCGCCAGATCGCTTTCCAGATGCAGCGTGTCGGGGAAAGGAACGTCAGGAAGAAATGCGGCGTTGCAGCGGTCGTGCTGCAGCGTCGCAATATGTTTCGGGTCATGGCCCCACAGCACAACGTGGTGGCCATTTCTTGCCAGGGTGATGGCAAGAGCGGTGCCGTAAGAGCCGGCACCGATCACAGTCATTGCAGCGTTAAGCGCGTTCATCAGGCATCCTGATGTTGTTCAGCACCTTCGCCAGCCTGCTGCTGCAGATAGTTCATAAACAGCGCATCGAAGTTCACTGGCGCAAGGTTCAGTTGCGGGAAGGTGCCGCGAGAAACCAGGCTGGTGATGCACTCACGCGCGTACGGGAACAGAATGTTCGGGCAGTATGCGCCGAGGCAGTGCGCCATCTGGGTGCCGTCGATGCCTTCGATGGAGAAAATACCGCCCTGCTGTACTTCGCACAGGAATGCGGTTTCTTCGCCCAGAGAGGCGGTTACGGTCACGCGCAGCACCACTTCATACACGCCTTCAGCCAGCTGGCTGGAAGCGGTATCCAGATCAAGTTTAACTTCCGGCTGCCAATCTTTCTGGAAAACTTGCGGCGCGTTCGGCGCTTCAAAAGAAATATCTTTGGTGTAGATGCGCTGAATCTGGAAAGTCATTTCGGTGCTGTTTTGTTCTGACATAGTAAAACCCTTTCGTGTTGTCCTTAAGTACGCCCGTCCAATGGGGATGAGCGCAAAAATTAGCGCAGGAGGGGATCGAGTCCACCACGTGAATCAAGCGCGTACAAGTCGTCACAGCCGCCAATGTGCTGCGCATCAATAAAAATCTGCGGAACCGTCGTTCGACCGCTGCGCTGAATCATCTCTTCACGCTTCGCAGCATCGCCATCGATAGGCAACTCGTTGAACGTCACGCCCTTGCTGTTCAGCAGCGCTTTTGCACGTACGCAGAACGGGCAGGTCGCTTTGGTATAGATATCAATATTGGCCATGACTTCACTCCTGTTTTTACCCCCGAGAGTTTTACGCCGCAGGCGTTGTTTTCCCGCTGACGAATAGCCGCCGCAGGGAAAACCGCGCTACGCCATAAAGACGCGGGTAAATTATTTACCGCGTACCAGCGGAAGGTTCTCGCCGCTCCAGCCAGCGATGCCTTCTTTCAGTACGAAGACCTTTTCAAAACCGGCTTTGTTCAGCGCGCTGGCGGGTTCTTGCGCCTGCATACCTGAGCCGTCTACCACTATAATGGGTTGTGCTTTGTGCTTTTCCAACTCGCCGACGTTATTTGCTTTGATATCGCTCGGCAGCAGGTTAATAGAACCCGCAATGTGGCCTTTACGGAAATCGTCACGCTGACGCAGGTCGACAACCACGGCATCTTCTTTGTTGATCAGGCGCGTCGCTTCACCGCGGGTGATGACTTTAACTTTCGACATCAGCCCTTTAAAGGTGGTGAACAGCACCGCCACCAGCAGCGCGACCCACGCGATGCTCAGGACGGGGTGACGGCTGATGAATTGCATAATTTCTTGCATGGGGGGTTACAACTCCCGACTAAGTGATAAAAAAACCAGGGAAGGAGTATACCTGTGCATTGCGGCAAATACAGCCAGTGAGCGCGATGTAATGTATTTTCTGCGGCCCGTCACGAAAAAAAACCGCTCTCGCCGCGGCAATGCGCTCTGGCCGCCCTCTTTCTTTGATCTTTTACGGTGATTTGATCGATTCAGCTGTAGTAAAATTACGCAAATTTTCTGTCTTTGAGCATGAGGTTGTCGCAATGTCGGTTTCTAAAAAACCTATGGTACTGGTGATTCTGGATGGCTATGGCTACCGTGAAGACCAGCAGGATAACGCTATTTACAGCGCCAAAACCCCTGTTATGGACGCACTGTGGGCGAAACGTCCGCATACCCTGATTGATGCTTCAGGCCTGGAAGTCGGTCTGCCGGATCGTCAAATGGGCAACTCCGAAGTGGGCCACGTCAACCTCGGCGCGGGCCGTATCGTGTATCAGGATCTCACCCGCCTGGACGTTGAAATCAAAGAACGTACCTTCTTCGCCAACCCGGTACTGACCGGCGCGGTCGATAAAGCCGTTGCCGCAGGCAAAGCCGTGCATATCATGGGCCTGATGTCTCCGGGCGGCGTCCACAGCCACGAAGACCACATCATGGCGATGGTTGAGCTGGCAGCCGAACGCGGCGCGGATAAAATCTATCTGCACGCCTTCCTCGACGGCCGCGATACTCCGCCGCGCAGCGCTGAAAAGACGCTGGCGAAATTCGAAGACAAATTTGCCGCGCTGGGCAAAGGCCGCGTTGCCTCGATCGTTGGCCGCTACTACGCCATGGACCGCGACAACCGTTGGGACCGCGTTGAGCAGGCTTACGATCTGATGACCCTGGCAAAAGGCGAGTTCCAGGCCGATACCGCCGTTGCGGGCCTGCAGGCCGCTTATGCGCGCGATGAAAACGATGAGTTCGTGAAAGCGACCGTTATTCGCGCTGAAGGCCAGGCCGATGCGGCGATGGAAGACGGCGATGCGCTGATTTTCATGAACTTCCGCGCCGACCGCGCGCGCGAAATTACCCGCGCCTTCGTTAACGCCGATTTCGACGGCTTCGCCCGTAAGAAAGTGGTGAACCTCGATTTCGTCATGCTAACCGAGTACGCCGCGGACATCAAAGTCGCCTGCGCTTATCCGCCGGCATCTCTGGTGAACACCTTCGGCGAATGGATGGCGAAGAACGACAAAACCCAGCTGCGCATCTCCGAAACTGAAAAATACGCTCACGTAACCTTCTTCTTCAACGGCGGCGTTGAAGAGCCGTTCAAAGGCGAAGAGCGCATTCTGATCAATTCACCGAAGGTCGCCACCTACGATCTGCAGCCGGAAATGAGCTCCGCTGAGCTGACCGAAAAACTGGTTGCCGCCATCAAGGGCGGTCAGTTCGACACCATCATCTGTAACTACCCGAATGGCGATATGGTTGGCCACACCGGCGTAATGGAAGCCGCCGTTAAAGCGGTCGAAGCGCTGGATGACTGCATCGACCAGGTGAGCAAAGCCGTTGAATCCGTTGGCGGACAGCTGCTGATCACCGCAGACCACGGCAACGCCGAGCAGATGCGCGATCCGGCCACCGGCCAGGCGCACACCGCGCACACCAACCTGCCGGTTCCGCTGATTTACGTTGGCGATAAAAACGTCAAAGCGGTCAACGGCGGCAAACTTTCCGACATCGCGCCGACCATGCTGACGCTGATGGGAATGGAAATCCCGCAAGAGATGACTGGCAAGCCGCTGTTCATCGTGGAATAATCCTTCCCCATGAGGGGAAAGGCGACGTATTCAACTACATGGATCGCAACGGCAGTTCGATCCGTCTTTTACGCCAGCGCGCTTAGCGCTGGCGTATTGCTGTGCGCCGCATCTGCTCACGCCGACGATCGCGACCAGCTTAAATCCATTCAGGCCGATATCGCCGCTAAACAGCGGGCGATTAAGCAGCAGCAGCAGCAGCGCGCTTCCCTGGTCGCCCAGCTAAAAGCGCAGGAGGAGGCCATCTCCGCCGCCGCGCGCAAGCTGCGCGAAACCCAGGAAACGCTGAACCAGCTGAATAAGCAGATCGACGAAATGAACGCCGCGCTGGCCAAGCTGGAGCGTCAGCGCGCCTCGCAGGAGCGTAACCTTTCCGCGCAGCTCGACGCCGCGTTTCGTCAGGGGCCGCATACCGGCATCCAGATGATCCTCAGCGGCGAAGAGGGGCAGCGTAATCAGCGCTTGCAGGCCTACTTTGGCTATCTGAACCAGGCGCGCCAGGAAACCATCGCTCAGCTGAAGAAAACCCGCGAAGACGTGGCGGTGCAAAAATCGATGCTGGAAGAGAAACAGAGCCAGCAACAAACCCTGGTGTACGAACAGCGCGCCCAGCAGAGCAAGCTGGAGCAGGCGCGCAACGAACGTAAAAAGACCCTCGCCAGCCTGGAATCCTCCATTCAGCAAGGCCAGCAGCAGCTCAGCGAGATGCGGGCTAACGAATCACGCCTGCGCGGCCGTATCGCCCAGGCGGCGGCGGCGGCCAAAGCGCGGGCGGATCGCGAAGCCCGCGAAGCGCAGGATGTGCGCGATCGCCAGCAGGAAGCCTCGCGTAAAGGCACCACCTACAAACCTACCGAAAGCGAACGCTCGCTGATGTCCCGCACCGGCGGGCTTGGCTCACCGCGCGGCCAGGCATTCTGGCCGGTTCGCGGCTCAATTCTCCATCGCTATGGCGAACAGCTGCAAGGTGAACTACGTTGGAAGGGGATGGTTATCGCTGCGTCTGAAGGCACCGAGGTCAAAGCCGTTGCCGATGGTCGGGTTATTCTCGCCGACTGGCTGCAGGGCTATGGTCTGGTGGTGGTCGTTGAACACGGCAAAGGCGACATGAGTCTTTACGGCTATAACCAAAGCGCGCTGGTCAGCGTCGGCACTCAGGTCCGGGCGGGCCAGCCGATCGCTCTCGTAGGCAGCAGCGGCGGTCAGGGCCGTCCGTCGCTCTATTTCGAAATTCGCCGCCAGGGTCAGGCGGTCAATCCACAGCCGTGGTTGGGAAGATAAGTTTTGCTTCAATTTCGCAGAATTGCACTCGCGGTAACCGGCACGCTGGTTATGGCGTCGCCGGTATTTGCCGGCAAACTCTCCATTGTTATCGACGACTTTGGCTATCGTCCACAAACGGAAAACCAGGTGCTGGCGCTGCCCGCGACGATCTCCGTTGCCGTCCTTCCTAATGCGCCCCACGCCCGAGAAATGGCGACCAAAGCGCATAATCTCGGCCACGAGGTGCTCATCCACCTGCCAATGGCGCCGCTCAGCAAACAGCCGCTGGAAAAAGACACCCTCCGCCCGGATATGAACAGCAGCGAGATAGAGCGCATTATCCGCGAAGCCTACGGTAAGGTTCCGTACGCCGTGGGGCTGAATAACCATATGGGCAGCGCCATGACGTCGAATCTCTTCGGCATGCAGAAGGTGATGCAGGCGCTCGAGCGCTACAATCTCTACTTCCTCGATAGCGTCACCATCGGCAATACCCAGGCCATGCGCGCGGCGCAGGGCACCGGCGTAAAGGTGATTAAGCGTAAGGTTTTCCTCGACGATACCCAAAACGAAGCGGATATCCGCTATCAGTTCAACCGCGCTATCGCTTTAGCGCGGCGCAACGGTTCCGCCATTGCTATCGGCCACCCGCACCCGACGACGGTGCGCGTGCTGCAGCAGATGGTGTATAACCTGCCGCCGGATATCACTCTGGTTCGCCCGAGCAGCCTGCTCAACGAGCCGCAGGTGGATACCTCAACGCCGAACACCGCGCCGCCGTCCGTTCAGCCGCCGCGCAATCCGTTCCGCGGCGTGAAACAGTGCAAATCTAAGCGTCCGCCGGAGCCGGTCAACGCCAGCCGCTTCTTTACCATTCTGAGCGAAAGCATCACTCAGAGCACGCTGGTGCAGTATTACCAGCTGAAGTGGCAGGGCTGGGATAAGCCTACCAACTAAATCATCCGGGAGTCCGTGTGCTTATCCGCCGCGGATTCCGGCTTGTCCTGATGGGCATACCAGGCTTTAAAGTATTTAAGAAAGCTGTAAAAGGTCGCGTAAAGTCCGGTGACCACGCCAACCTTGCCCTTTCGCCACGCTCCGCTGAACAGATACCACTTAAAGAAAGCGCCAACCGCGCTGATCGCTCCGCGCGCAAGAGACGGCCTGATTTTCTGGTGTTTAACCAGCCGCGTGGTGTAGCTATTGAGCTTACTAAACACTTCATGCAGGGAGTAGAAGGTATCGTGGCGCACGAATCCCGGTAGCCGGGCAGAGTGCGTAAAGCCAACCACCTGATCGTCTACCGGCCGATCGTTGAACCTGGCGACGGAGCGGTTAAACAAGCGAACCGGGAAATCCGGCGATGATACCGGATAAATGGTGCGCACCTCTTCACCCAGCACGAACCAGTAGCGCGGCAGACGCCATGCGCAGGCGGGGTCCGGCTCATCGCCGGCCTTGAGCGCCAGAATTGCCGCCACCACCTCGTCGTCAAGGATCTCATCGCTGTCCACACACAGCACCCAGTCGTGGTGGGCCAGAGAGGTCGCATAATTCATCTGCGTACCGTGAGCGGTATAAGGATGATGGTGAACGGAGAGACCGAACTGTTGGCAAATCTGCAGCGTAGCATCCGTACTGCCTGAATCGACGACGATAAATTCATCAGCCACCCTGAGCAGCGGCGGTAACACCTCCCGTAATAAGCGGGATGAATTACAGGTCAATAAGCATACAGAAAGTTTAAGCATAATCTTTATAGGGTTAAACCATGGTTAAACTGACTGTATAAACGAATAGGCGAGAAATCGATTTAGAAAAAGTGCGGAGTGGATTAAGTATCACAAAATTGTAGGATAACTCTCAAAAAAGCGCCCGTGGGCGCTTTTTTACCATCCTGACCGGGGCGGAATTAATCCCAGCTGAGAATGACTTTGCCAGACTGGCCGGAGCGCATCGCGTCAAAGCCCTGCTGGAAATCATCAATGCCAAAGCGGTGGGTGATGATCGGCGACAGATCGAGCCCGGACTGGATGAGCGCGGCCATCTTGTACCAGGTTTCGAACATTTCGCGACCATAAATCCCTTTGATAAACAGCCCCTTGAAAATCACCTTGGTCCAGTCGATAGACATATCCGACGGCGGAATACCCAGCATGGCAATACGCCCGCCGTGGTTCATGGTATCGAGCATGGTGCGAAACGCCGGCGGCGCGCCGGACATCTCCAGACCCACATCGAAACCCTCGGTCATGCCCAGCTCGGCCATCACATCGTTAAGGTTCTCTTTCGCCACGTTCACCGCCCGGGTGACGCCCATTTTGCGCGCCAGCTCCAGGCGATATTCGTTAACGTCGGTAATCACGACGTTGCGCGCGCCAACGTGTTTCGCCACCGCGGCGGCCATCACGCCGATCGGGCCGGCGCCGGAAACCAGCACATCTTCACCGACGAGGTCGAATGAAAGCGCGGTATGCACGGCGTTGCCAAACGGATCGAAAATCGACGCCAGATCGTCAGAGATATTGTCGGGGATTTTAAAGGCGTTAAACGCCGGGATCACCAGATATTCGGCAAAACAGCCCGGACGGTTGACGCCGACGCCCGTCGTATTGCGGCACAGATGCGTACGCCCGGCACGGCAGTTACGGCAGTGGCCGCAGGTGATATGCCCTTCTCCGGAAACGCGGTCGCCCAGCTTAAAGCCGCGAACTTCCTGACCGATACCCACCACTTCGCCGACGTATTCATGCCCCACCACCATCGGAACCGGAATGGTCTTTTGCGACCACTCGTCCCAGTTGTAGATATGCACGTCGGTACCGCAAATCGCGGTCTTGCGAATTTTAATCAGCAGATCGTTGTGGCCGACTTCCGGTTCCGGTACGTCGGTCATCCAGATGCCTTCTTCCGCCTTCAGTTTGGATAACGCTTTCATCTCACACCCTCAGGCAATGACGCCCAGTTGTTTACCGATGCGGGTAAAGGCTTCCACCGCACGTTCAATTTGTTCAGGGGTATGCGCCGCAGACATCTGGGTACGGATACGCGCCTGGCCTTTTGGTACCACCGGGTAGAAGAATCCGGTGACGTAAATACCTTCTTTTTGCAGCTCGCGCGCGAACTGCTGCGCCACGGTGGCTTCACCGAGCATCACCGGGATAATGGCGTGATCGGCGCCCGCAAGGGTAAACCCTGCCGCGGTCATTTTTTCACGGAACAGGCGCGCGTTAGCCCACAGGCGATCGCGCAGCTCGCTGCCCGCTTCCACCATCTCCAGCACTTTGATGGAGGCGGCGACAATCGCCGGCGCCAGCGAGTTGGAGAACAGATACGGACGCGAGCGCTGGCGCAGCCACTCGACGACTTCTTTACGCGCGGCGGTATAGCCGCCGGACGCGCCGCCCAGCGCTTTACCCAGCGTACCGGTGATAATGTCGACGCGGCCCATCACGTCGCAGTACTCATGGGAGCCGCGGCCGTTTTCACCCACAAAACCCACGGCGTGCGAATCATCGACCATCACCAGCGCGTCGTACTTATCCGCCAGATCGCAGACGCCCTTCAGGTTGGCGATCACCCCGTCCATGGAGAACACGCCGTCGGTGGCGATCAGTACATGGCGCGCGCCGGCTTCACGCGCCTCTTTCAGACGGGCTTCCAGCTCCTGCATATCGTTGTTGGCATAGCGGAAGCGCTTCGCTTTACACAGGCGCACGCCGTCGATGATCGACGCGTGGTTCAGGGCATCGGAGATAATCGCGTCCTCTGCGCCGAGCAGGGTTTCAAACAGGCCGCCGTTGGCGTCGAAGCAGGAGGAGTATAGAATCGCATCTTCCATACCGAGAAAATC
The DNA here is from genome assembly GCF_964241505.1 of Klebsiella sp. Q11. NCBI lineage: Bacteria > Pseudomonadati > Pseudomonadota > Gammaproteobacteria > Enterobacterales > Enterobacteriaceae > Klebsiella > Klebsiella sp. Q11. The sequence goes on along the minus strand of NZ_CAXSXW010000002.1, from coordinate 203,123 downwards.
GGCCAGCTTCTTCTCAAGCGCTTTGTGGCTGTCCTGGGTACCGCAGATAAAGCGCACGGAGGCCATGCCGAAGCCGTGGCTGTCCATCCCGCTTTTCGCGGCGGCAATCAGTTCCGGGTGGTTCGCGAGGCCGAGATAGTTATTGGCGCAGAAGTTAATGACCTGGCTGCCGCCGACGGTGATATCCGCCTGCTGCGCCGAAGTGATAATCCGTTCTTCTTTAAACAACCCTTCCGCGCGCGCGGTATCCAGGTCATTGGTTAACTGTTTGTAGAAATCCCCACGCATTGCAACTCTCCAGATTCGGCAAAATTTGGCACATATTACCCTAAATAATTCGAGTTTCAGGAAGGCGGTGACGCAGCGAATCCCCAGGAGCTTACTCTGGTAAGTGACTGGGGTGAGCGAGGAAAACCAACGTACCTGTAACTTGAAGTATGACGGGTATATTACCTAAAGATATACGCTGATACGAGATGATGCATTACTGTATGAATTATTTGCAGCATAAATCACGAGTCCCTCTCTACCTTATCGGCGAATGGCTGAAGCCTTTCCGATGTAGTGATATGATAGGAGTATTCATGTCCGGATTGTCTCTGGACTACCAACTTCAAAGGTTACAGTTATGATCATCGTTACCGGCGGCGCAGGCTTTATCGGCAGCAATATCGTTAAGGCGCTGAATGACCAGGGTATTACCGACATTCTGGTCGTAGATAATCTGAAAGACGGGACCAAATTCATCAATCTGGTGGATTTGAACATTGCCGACTACATGGATAAAGAAGACTTTCTGATCCAGATTATGGCGGGCGAAGAGTTCGGCGATATCGACGCTATTTTCCATGAAGGCGCCTGCTCTTCCACCACGGAGTGGGACGGCAAGTACATGATGGATAACAACTATCAGTATTCCAAAGAGGTACTGCACTACTGTCTGGAGCGTGAAATCCCGTTCCTGTACGCCTCTTCCGCAGCGACCTACGGCGGCCGCACCAGCGACTTTATTGAATCCCGCGAATACGAGCAGCCGCTCAACGTTTACGGCTACTCCAAGTTTCTGTTTGATGAATACGTCCGTCAGATCCTGCCGGAAGCGAACTCGCAGATTGTCGGCTTCCGCTATTTCAACGTCTACGGGCCGCGCGAAGGCCATAAAGGCAGCATGGCCAGCGTCGCTTTCCATCTGAACACCCAGCTGAATAATGGCGAAAGTCCGAAATTGTTCGAAGGCAGCGACGGCTTCAAGCGCGACTTCGTCTACGTCGGCGACGTCGCGGCGGTGAACCTGTGGTTCTGGGAAAACGGCGTTTCCGGCATCTTCAACCTCGGCACCGGGCGCGCGGAGTCTTTCCAGGCCGTTGCAGACGCAACGCTGGCTTATCACCAGAAAGGCAGCATCGAGTACATTCCGTTCCCGGATAAACTCAAAGGCCGCTATCAGGCGTTTACCCAGGCGGATCTGACTAACCTGCGCGCAGCGGGCTACGATAAACCGTTTAAGACCGTTGCCGAAGGCGTAACGGAATATATGGCCTGGCTCAATCGCGACAATCATGCGAATTCATAAAATCATTCGAGCGGTATCAAGGCGGCAACTCAGTGATTCTCCGGGAGCTGACTAAAGTCAGTGACCGGAGGGAACGCAGGCAGCCAACGCAGAGACAGCTTGAAGGATGGAATGAATGAAAATATTGGTGGTTGGCCCGTCATGGGTGGGCGACATGATGATGTCGCAAAGTCTTTACCGTACGCTCAGGGCGCGCTATCCCCAGGCGATAATCGACGTGATGGCGCCCGCATGGTGCCGTCCGCTGCTATCGCGCATGCCGGAAGTCAACGAGGCGATCCCGATGCCGCTCGGCCACGGCGCGCTGGAAATCGGTGAACGGCGTAAGCTTGGGCACAGCCTGCGCGAACGTCGCTACGATCGCGCTTTCGTGCTGCCCAACTCGTTTAAATCGGCCCTCGTGCCGTTCTTTGCGGGAATACCGCATCGCACAGGCTGGCTCGGCGAAATGCGCTACGGCCTGCTGAACGATGCCCGTAAGCTGGATAAAGACGCCTGGCCGCTGATGGTCGAACGCTACGTCGGTCTGGCCTACGACAAAGGCGTGATGCGCTGCGCGAAAGATCTGCCGCAGCCGCTTCTCTGGCCGCAGCTGCAGGTGCATGAAGGCGAAAAATCGCAGGCCTGCAGCGCGTTTAATCTCTCAGCCGAGCGCCCGATTATCGGCTTCTGCCCCGGCGCAGAGTTCGGCCCGGCAAAACGCTGGCCGCACTATCACTACGCCGAGCTGGCGAAACAGCTGATCGACGAAGGCTTTCAGATCGTACTGTTTGGCTCCGCGAAAGACCACGAAGCGGGCAATGAAATCCTCGCCGCGCTCACGACCGAACAGCAGGCATGGTGCCGCAATCTGGCCGGCGAAACCCAGCTTGAGCAGGCCGTTATTCTGATCGCCGCCTGTAAAGCGGTGGTCAGCAACGATTCCGGCCTGATGCACGTCGCCGCGGCGCTGGACCGTCCGCTGGTGGCGCTCTACGGGCCCAGCAGCCCGGACTTCACTCCACCGCTATCGCACAAAGCGCGCGTGATCCGCCTGATCAGCGGCTACCACAAAGTGCGTAAAGGCGACGCCGCCGAAGGCTATCATCAGAGTTTGATCGACATTACGCCGCAGCGCGTACTGGAAGAATTAAACGACCTGCTGCTGGAAAAAACGGAACAAGAGGAAGCCTGACGGATGCGGGTACTGATCGTAAAAACCTCGTCCATGGGCGACGTGCTGCACACGCTGCCCGCGCTGAGCGACGCCGCGCTGGCCTTTCCCGGCATTCGTTTCGACTGGGTGGTTGAAGAAGGCTTCGCGCAGATCCCTTCCTGGCATGAGAGCGTCGACCGGGTCATCCCGGTGGCGATTCGCCGCTGGCGCAAGGCGTGGTTTTCCGCGCCGATCAAAGCCGAGCGCAAGGCGTTCCGCGAGGCCGTGCGCGCGGAAAAGTACGACGCTATCATCGATGCCCAGGGGCTGGTGAAGAGCGCCGCTCTGGTCACCCGACTGGCCCGCGGCGTGAAGCACGGTATGGACTGGCAGACCGCCCGCGAGCCGCTGGCGAGCCTGTTTTACAACCGTCGTCACCATATCGCTAAACAGCAGCACGCCGTTGAGCGCACCCGCGAGCTGTTCGCGAAAAGCCTCGGCTACGCGAAGCCGGAAACCCAGGGCGACTACGCGATCGCCCGCCATTTTTTGCGTCAGGCTGACCCGTCCGCTGCGCCGTATCTGGTGTTCCTCCACGCCACGACGCGCGATGATAAACACTGGCCGGAAGAGAACTGGCGGGCGCTTATCGCCCTGCTTGCCGACAGCGGCGTACGTATCAAACTGCCGTGGGGCGCCCCCCATGAAGAGGCGCGGGCCGGACGCCTGGCGGAAGGGCACGATTTTGTCGACGTCCTGCCGCGCATGAGCCTGGAGCAGGTAGCCCAGGTGCTGGCCGGCGCGCGCGGGGTCGTTTCCGTCGACACGGGGCTGAGCCATCTCACCGCCGCGCTCGATAAACCGAACTTCACGCTGTACGGCCCGACCGATCCGGGGCTGATTGGCGGCTACGGTAAAAATCAGCACGTGGTGCGCCCGGAAAGCGGCAGCAGCACGGGCGATATTCCCGCGTCCCGGGTTCGGCAACTGTTGAAATCTCAGGAACTGGCTTAATGGGTTCATTATTTAAGCAGATCTATCGCTACACGCATCGACGCGCCTTTCGCCATAACGAAAATCTCTGGCCGTTTACCCATATCACGCGCGCGGCGAGCGGCGAAATCCGCACCCTGAAATACAAAGGGAAAGCGGTTCCGCTGGTCAATCTCAGCGAACTGAAGGATAGCGCTCAGGGCGAGGTGCTGCTGACCGCCACCGGCCCCTCTACGCGCCGCATCGATTTTACGCTGCTGCCGAAAAGTATTCCGGTGATGGGGGTGAACGGCGCCTGGCATCTCTCTGATAAAATTAAATTTTCGCTCTATACCATCGTGGATATGGAGTTTTACGATAAAAAACCGGACGTGATCCGTTCGGTGATTAGCCAGGCTGACATTGTGCTCTTCACCACCATGCACGGTATCGCCAAAATCCTCGACCGCCACGGCGCAGAGCTTCGCTGTCGTTTGGCATTAATTGAAGACGCCTGTTATAAAATTTATCAGCCTAAAGTCGCCAAAAATGCGATACAGCAGGCCTGGCGCGGCGTCCCCGCGCTACGCTTTCATCCGCAAAGGCAGGATATTTGCTTTAGCACCGACATTCGTCACGGCATTTTCGATGCCGGAACCGTGGTCTACTGGGCACTGCAAATTCTGATGTGGCTGGGATTTAAAACCATTCTGATAAGCGGGCTGGATATGAGTAATTTCAACCAGCCGCGATTCTACGAAACGGAACAGGATAAACTCCCCTCCTGGCTGGCAAATAAGGTGGATGACCTGGTCATGCCGTCCTTTTCGCACGCTGCCAACGTGCTGCAACAAAACCATATTCGGGTCGTCAACTTCTCGTTAGAAAGCGCGGTTCCGGAAACGATTTTCGAAAAGGTTTCTTTTGATGAGTACTTTAAAAATAAGTAATTACGCCAGACAGGGCTACACCGTTTTCTTCACTTTGTTTCTGTTTTTTAGCGCTATTTTCTGCGTATCAACCCGGACAAATAACCTCCTTCATTTATCTATTTTGCTCTTTTTGCTTTCACTGCTTAACAAAGACAATCGTCAGGCAATAGCGGAAAGCATCCGCCAGCGGTGGCCGGTTTATAGCCTGCTGGTCGTATTCTGCGTGTACTATGCGCTGAGCAATATTTGGGGGCAGACGCCGCAGCATATCGATTCCCCTGTGACCCACGGCACCTATTTAATTTTCTATCTTCTGCTGCTGACAACGCTACTTGGCCATCCCCGGACCCGACATCTGGCGCTGCTGAGCGTCGTGGCCGGGATTACGGTACTCTCCGTCTGGACGATGGCGATCGACTTCACGCTGGTCCTCAAGGAACGCCTGGTTTCGCCGGAGAATCCCGGCCCGACCAACGTGATCGACCTGGCGGGCTATTGCGGTATCGGTATCCTTATTTGCGCGATGCTGCTGAAGGAGAAAGGCAGCCACCTGCTGTATGTGCCGATGGCTATCATGCTGGTGATGCTGTTTCTGACCCAAAGCCGCGGCCCGATTATCGCGCTGCTGGTGGCGTTTATTTGCACCCTGCACCTGCACGTCTTTACCCGCCGCAACCTTCTGATTGTCGCCGCGTTAGCGTTGGTTCTGGGCGCGCTTTTCTTCTTTACGCCAACGGGAGACCTGCTGCTGGCGCGCTTTGAAGAGCTGGGCACCCAAAGCGGATTGCGCTTGAGTATCTGGCACCATACGCTCCAGGAAGTGGCCAGCCAGCCGTGGCTGGGTCGGGGCTTTGACTACGAGCTGAACTTTACCAACTACAGCGGCGAGCATATCACTACCACCCACAGCGTCTATCTTGGTGCTCTGTTGAAAGGCGGCATAATCGGCCTGGCGCTGCTGCTGGCGGTGATTGCCGGAGGGTTATGGCAGGCATGGCGTAAACAGCAGCATGGCCGCTACGGGCTGGCGATTTTTATCTATGCGCTGATTTTTATGGCCTCGCAGGGCATGTTTATCATCAGCAACCCTCGCGAAAGCTGGCCGCTGTTTTGGCTGCCGCTGGGCATCGCGCTGAGCGGCAGCCTGAAGGCGAAACGCTAAGAGAAGGGCCCGCAGCGGGCCCTTTTTTATGCCTGCTGGCGAGCGGCGATCAGGGCATCCGCCTGCGCTTTGATCGCCGGCCAGACCGCGTCAATGGTCATGTCGGCGACGTTAGTCTCTTCGCAGACAATTTGTCTGGCCTTGTCATAACCCGGCGCCCAAATGGTATAGCCTGGCAAACCGGTATCTTTGAGTTTACGTTTGTTGTAAACCGCCACCATGGGCTTGTCGAACGCGCGAGCAATATGCACGATGGCGGTATCCGCCGTAATCACCAGATCGCAATGGCGAACAATCTCAACCGCTGAATTAATATTGCTATCTGGCAGATGCAGCGCCGTTTCCAGATTAAGCTGACGAATTTTCTCGCTATGCCCGACCATCACGACGCTGATTTTATAAGGGAGCGTATATAAGCGTTCAATCAGAGCAGAAACCTGATGACGGCAAAAGTCTTTATCCGTTGAGGCGGTAAACGGGTTTATGGCAATACAGAGCTGACTCCCCTTGTGCTGAGACAGCAGTGTTTTGACTCTTTCCCGCTCAAAAGCATCGCCGGGCAGATGATAGTGGTAATGAGGGTGTTCTATGCCAAATAGCCTGGCGACGGCTTTATAGCGCGCGGAAATATGGCTGCTGCTATCCAGAAAAGGGATGGAGTGATCGTAAAGCTTATATTCTTGTTTATTAAAACCGATAACGCAGCCAGGGCGTAAATCAGCCAGCAGTTTAAAACGCTCGTAGGTTTTCACGTCATCAAAATCAACGACCGCGTCAAATCCTGCCGCACGCAGTGCGTTTAACGCCATCCGCGGCTGATATAAATAAACCTGCTCAAGAAAATCCGCACCGGCAAGCATCTGCTTACAAACCGGCCCGGTAAGAACCGAAACCTTATAGCCCCGGTCAGCTAAAAGCTTTGCGCAGCCGGTCGTTACGACCATATCCCCAACTTTGTCATCCAGGCGCAATAATAAAACATGCTGAATCTTCGCGGAATTAAAGGGCTGGCGTGCGCTTTTATTTCTGTAACGATAGTTAATTAAATTAAACTTAATTTCGCGGAAGAAGGCATTTTTCTTCCGCGTAAACTGCTTCACGATACGCATACGGTACCTGGTTGTGATCTTTTATCGCTGTGTGAGTTTCTGTTGGTAGTACTCCGCCAACGTCATTCCCTTCACCTGCGGCGCCAGCCAGCTGAAAAAAGCGTCCAGATCGGCATATAAGCGCTCGATATCCTGCTCGTTTTTAAACGTTGGGCTGCCGCCGGGCATGTACTCTGAAGAGTGGAGCATATATTCGACGTAGTCATTACCCTGAGTCAACGTTTGTTCGACCACTTTTTTCATCGTCTCAACGTTGCCGCCCATCGGACGCAGCCAGTGTACCGACGGCGAGCGTACTTTGCCGCGCAGGCGATCGTAGCCCTGCTTCAGGCTATTCATCCACGCGGAATGCTTGTACTGAATGCTCATCGGCACTTCCAGCAGCGATGATTGCCCTTCACGACGGATATCATTCTCGTCAAGAAAATAGGCGTGCTGCGGGAAATGACGGTAATCGGTACCGCCGTCGCCCTGCGGCGCGCCTTTCGCCGTCTTCCAGTTCACCCTCGGGGTAACCGAGCAATCCACCAGATAGCCATACTCCACCAGCAGACGCGCGTAGCGCTCGTCAAACGCCCAGCGCCCGGCGCGATGGCTGACCATTTTGGTCTGAAAGGTGTCCTCCAGCAGGCGGGTCATATAGTCGACTTTTGCCCGCATCGCCGCATCGCTGTACTCGATCAAATACGGTTTATGTCGCCAGTCGTCATCGGTGAGCGGATCGGTCGGCGGGCTGTTCCACGCGTGGAGATGCATACCGATTTCCGCGGTTCCCCGGGCGATCGCATCTTTGGCAAATTCGATATAAACCGGGTCGATAGCCATTTCATAGTTGGTCAACCAGACCGGTTTAAAAGCATACTTTTCGCAAAGCTGCTGAAAACGCGGTAGATAGCGCGCATTCTCGGTGGTGATGCTGTCATGTTTTTGCCAGAGGTTATCACCCTCTGTATCAATCGTGATGAGAAATGCGGGTTTGTGCACGAAAACGTCCTCAGGCCATACGTATCGGGTCATGGTAGAGCAAGACAAGGCTTCTCTCAATCTATCTGATCCCCTAGAATCGGAGCCCTGCCCCTGAATGAAGAATAGAGAATGACGCCTGAAACCCGCACTTCCGGCCGCGTGAACCCGGCGCGAATCCTGGTTATTAAGCTTCGCCATCATGGCGATATGTTATTGATAACGCCGCTTATTCACGCGCTTAAGCAGCAATATCCCGCCGCCAGCGTGGATGTGCTGCTTTATGAAGAAACCCGGGATATGCTCGCAGCGAATACGGATATCCGCCACATTTACGGCATTGACCGGCGCTGGAAAAAACAGGGCGCCGGCCATCAGCTGAAGATGGAGTGGCGGCTGATTCGCACGCTCCGCCAGCAGCGCTACGATATGGTGCTCAATCTTGCCGATCAGTGGCCCAGCGCGATCATCACCAAACTGACCGGGGCGGCCATCCGTATCGGCTTTGACTTTCCGAAGCGTCGCCACCCGGCCTGGCGTTTTTGCCATACCGCCCTCGCTTCAACCGAGCGGCATAACCAGCTGCATACCGTGCAGCAGAATCTGTCGATTCTGGCGCCGCTTGGGCTGGATATTGCTGACGCGCCGGCGACGATGGGCTACAGCGAGCAGGACTGGCGCGCCAGCCGCGCGCTGCTGCCGGCAGGATTTCAGGATAACTATATCGTCATTCAGCCCACCTCCCGCTGGTTCTTTAAGTGCTGGCGCGAAGGGCGGATGAGCGCCCTGATAAACGCGCTTTCTGAAGCAGGCTACCCGGTCGTGCTGACCTCCGGCCCTGACGCCAGAGAGAAGCAGATGATCGACACCATTATGGCGGGCTGCCCCAATGCTCGCCTGCACTCCCTCGCCGGGCTGCTCACCCTGCGCCAGCTGGCGTCCGTCATCGACCATGCCCGCCTGTTTATCGGCGTCGACTCCGTGCCGATGCATATGGCCGCCGCGCTCGGTACGCCGCTGGTGGCGCTATTCGGCCCCTCCAAGCTCACCTTCTGGCGTCCATGGCAGGCGCAGGGCGAGGTGATTTGGGCGGGTGATTTCGGAGCGATTCCCGATCCTGACGACATTGATACCAACACCAACGAACGCTTTCTCGATTTAATCCCCACCGACGCGGTTATCGCGGCGGCGAAAAAGGTACTGGCATGAGTAAATTCAGGCTGGCTCTGGTACGCCAGAAGTATCGCCCGGACGGCGGCGCGGAGCGCTTTGTCTCCCGCGCGCTGGAAGCCCTCGACGACAGCGATCTTGAACTGAACGTCATCACCCGCGAATGGCAGGGGCCGGTGAAGCCCGAGTGGAACATCCACATCTGCAATCCGCGCAAATGGGGGCGGATCAGCCGCGAGCGAGGATTTGCCGACGCCGCCCGCCAGCTGTGGCAGCGCGAAGCCTTCGATCTGGTGCAAAGCCACGAGCGTATCCCCGGCTGCGACCTGTACCGCGCCGGAGACGGCGTGCACCGCCGCTGGCTGCAGCAGCGCTCGCGCATTTTGCCCGGCTGGAAAAGCCGCCTGCTGTTTGCCGACCGCTACCATCGTTATGTAATGCAGGCCGAGCGCGACATGTACCAGGACGCGCACCTGCGCGGCGTTATCTGCAACGCGGAGATGATTAAACGCGAGATTATTGAAGACTTCGGCCTGCCGGCGGAAAAAATCCACGTTATCTATAACGCTATCGATAACCAGCGTTTTCTGCCGCCGACGGAAGAAGCCTTTGTCGCGCTGCGCGCCAAATGGAATCTGCCGCGCCAGGCGACCTGCCTGATCTACGTCGGCTCCGGCTTTGAGCGCAAGGGGCTGGATGCGGCGATCCGCGCCATCGCGCCGACCAACCGCTACCTGCTGGTGGTGGGCAAAGATAAAGAGCAGGGCCGCTATCAGCAGCTGGCGAAAACGCTGAACTGCGAGGAGCGGGTGCGCTTCTTCGGCATGCAGTCGGAAACCCTGCCGTTCTATCAGATGGCCGACGGCCTGCTGCTGCCGACGCTGTACGATCCGTTTCCCAACGTCATTCTCGAAGCGATGGCCTGCGGCCTGCCGGTGATTACCACTACCGGCTGCGGCGGCGCGGAGTTTATTGTTCAGGGCAGCAATGGCTACGTTTGCGATGCGCTGGATATCCCGGCCCTGCAGGAGTCGGTTAGCGCCCTGCCCACCCGGGCGTTAGGCTCTGCGCAAGGCGAACGCGCCCGCGAGCGCATCATGACCTGCACCAGCGAACGTCTCTCGGCGCAGCTGCTCTCCCTCTATCAGGATTTGGTGAAATAACGATGCGCATACTGTTTGTTATCGACGGCCTGCCCGGCGGCGGCGCGGAAAAAGTCGTGCTGACGCTGGCAGCGCATTTTCTTAGCCAGGGTGAACAGGTATCACTTTTTTCCCTGCGCGACGTCTGCGATTATCCGCTGCCGGAAGGGCTGGATTATCAGGTCATCGCCGATCGCTGCCGCAAGCCGTGGCGCAAGCTGACGGAGCTGTCCCGACGCGCGCGCCAGCTTGATGCGGCAATCGAGAAAGCAGAACAGCAGGGCCGTTTCGATCTGGTGCTCTCGAATCTGCATAAAACCGACCGCATTGTCTCCCGCAGCCGCCTGCTGAACGGGCGCAACGTCTGGTTTTGCCTGCACGGCGTGTTCTCCGCGTCCTATCTCGGACACCGCAGCGGTTTTGACCGCTGGCTGAAACAGCAGAAAATCGGGCGCGTTTACCGGGGACGCAACGTCGTCGCCGTCTCCGATGCGGTAGGTCAAGACCTGGTCGAGCAGTTCGCTATTCGCCCTGCCCAGCTTAAAACCATCTATAACCCGTTTGATATCCCCGCGCTGCGCGCCGCGGCCGAAGAATCCAGCCAGCGCCCCGACGGCGACTATATTATCCACGTGGGCCGCTTTCATCCCGGTAAACGCCACGACCGCCTGATTGAGGCCTATGCGCAAAGCGGTATCGATGCGCCGCTGGTGCTGCTGGGGCAGGGAAAACCGGAACAAGAACAGCGCCTGCGCCAGCTGGCGCAGCAGCTACAGGTTGCCGATCGCGTCCTGTTTAAGGGCTTCCAGAAAAACCCGCTGCCGTGGATTAAAGGCGCGCGGATGCTGGTCCTCAGCTCCGATAGCGAAGGCTTTGGCAACGTGGTGGTTGAGGCGCTGCTGCTGGATACGCCGGTCGCCAGCACCCGCTGCCCGGGCGGCGTGACCGAGATCCTCACCGGCGAGCTGTCGCGTGGCCTGGCGGATCTCAACAGCCCGGCGCTGGCTCAGACGATGCAAAGCATTTACCATAGCCCGCCGGCCATCGACGCAGCGGCGCTGGAGAAGTTCAGCGTGGCATCGATTTGTCAGCAGTATCGTCAGCTGCGCAGCGCCTGACGCCGTTATTCAACCAGGATCGAATGAGTTATGAGTCAAACGCCTTTACTAAGCATCGTAGCCGCCGTCTATAACGGCGAAAAATTCCTTGCGCAATTCTTTGAGTGCCTTGAGCAACAGCAGCTGGAAAGCTATGAACTGATCCTGGTGAACGACGGGTCGACGGACGGCAGCCTTGCGGTTATCGACCAGTGGAAAGAGCGCCTGCAAAACGTGCTCGTGCTGGAGCAGGAAAACCAGGGCGTGTCGGTGGCGCGCAATACCGGCCTCGCCGCGGCGACGGGTAAGTACCTGACCTTCCCGGATATCGACGATAAGCTTTACCCGGGCATGTACCGTACGCTTCTGGAGATGGCGGAAAAGGGCAATCTAGACGTCGCCACCTGCAACGGCCGCTACGTCTACGAGACGAAAAAAGATATCCATCCTATTTTTCCGCTGGACCGGCTGCAGTCGACCGGCGTTTTGCCCGGCCACGTCTGGTTAAAGCAGGCGCTGGATTCTCGTAAGTTCCTGCATGTCACCTGGCTGAATATCTACCGCCGGGAGTTTATCGCGAGCCACCGCTTCCACTTTGAGCCTGGCCTGCGCCATCAGGATATTCCCTGGACCACCGAAGTGCTGCTGGCGGCAGAACGCGTGCAGTACACCAGCGAACAGTTCTACGATTACTATATTCACTCGGAATCGGTGTCGCATAAGCCGGACAACGACGACACGCTGATGCGTTCAGCGCGCCACTATATGAAGATTCTTGAGATGCTGGACGCCATCAACCAGCGCTATCCGGACAAGGTTCGCGATATTTCCGCCTGCCGCTGGCAGATCGCCAAAGAGGGGCTGGGAATTATTCATACCTTCGATAGCATGAAAGATGAGTCAAAAAAGCATATTATCATTAAAGAGTTCTTTGACCGCGGTATCTGGCGCCTGATCTGGAAAAACGCCCGTACGTTCCGTCTACGCTGGCGTCTTGGACGCCGCTATCTGCGCATCAAGCGCTATCGCGACGCGGCTTAATACTGAATCCCTTAGTTTCCGCCAAAGAGATAGCTTTACGCGGGTTAAATGCTTAGAATTTGCCCGCAAAAACATAAATACGGATAAATCGCTTGGAATTGCTTTATACCGCCCTACTTTACCTCATTCAGCCGCTGGTGTGGCTGCGACTGCTGTTACGCAGCCGTAAGGCCCCTGCCTATCGTAAACGCTGGAAGGAACGTTATGGCTTCTGCCAGAACAAGGTAGAACCGGGTGGCATCCTGCTGCATTCCGTTTCCGTAGGTGAAACGCTGGCGGCAATTCCGCTGGTGCGCGCGCTACGCCACCGTTACCCCTATCTGCCGATCACCGTCACCACCATGACGCCAACCGGCTCTGAACGCGCTATGTCCGCTTTCGGCAAAGACGTGCATCACGTCTATCTGCCTTACGATCTGCCCGGCGCGATGAACCGCTTCTTCAATACCGTTCAGCCGAAGCTGGTTATCGTCATGGAAACCGAACTCTGGCCGAACATGGTCGCCACGCTGCACAAGCGTAAAATCCCGCTGGTAATCGCCAACGCCCGCCTCTCCGAACGCTCGGCGAAAGGCTATGCCAAACTGGGGAAATTTATGCGTCGGCTGCTGAGCCGCATTACCCTTATCGCCGCGCAGAATGAAGAAGACGCCAGCCGCTTTATCGCTCTTGGCCTGAAACGCAATCAGCTGGCGGTCACCGGCAGCCTGAAGTTTGATATTTCGGTCACGCCGGAGCTGGCGGCTCGCGCCATCACCCTGCGCCGCCAGTGGGCGCCGCACCGCCAGGTATGGATTGCCACCAGCACCCACGACGGCGAAGAACAAATTATTCTTCAGGCGCATAAGCAGCTGCTGGAGCGTTTCCCCAACCTGCTGCTGATCCTTGTCCCTCGCCATCCGGAGCGCTTCGGCGACGCCCGCGAGATGGTACAGAAAGCGGGAATGAGCTACACCCTGCGCAGCACCGGCGAAATCCCGTCGAACAGTACCCAGGTGGTGATTGGCGATACCATGGGCGAGCTGATGCTGCTGTACGGTATTGCCGACCTCGCGTTTGTCGGCGGTAGCCTGGTGGAGCGCGGCGGCCATAACCCGCTGGAGCCCGCCGCCCATGCGATACCGGTACTGATGGGTCCGCACACGTTCAACTTCAAAGATATCTGCGCCAAGCTGCAGCAGGACGATGGACTGATTACCGTCACCGACGCCGACTCGCTGGTAACGCAGGTGTCTAACCTGCTGACCGATGAAGATTACCGTCTGTGGTACGGTCGCCATGCGGTGGAAGTTCTGCACCAAAACCAGGGCGCGCTCTCCCGTCTGCTACAGTTATTGCAACCCTATCTGCCGCAGCGGAGCCACTAATGTCGCCTCGACTCTCGGTCGTGATGATCGCCAAAAACGCGGTGGATCTGCTGCCTGATTGTCTGGCGTCGGTAAGCTGGGCCGATGAGATAGTGCTGCTGGATTCCGGCAGCAGCGACAACACCGTCGAACTCGCCCGCAGCCAGGGCGTTCAGGTGCATGTCAATCGCGACTGGCAGGGCTACGGTATTCAGCGCCAGCGCGCTCAGGCCTACGCCACCGGCGACTACGTGCTGATGATCGATACCGACGAGCGCGTCACTCCGGAGCTTGCGCAGTCTATCCGCAGCGTGCTGGCCGCACCGCAAACTGGCGCGATATACAGCATCGCCCGGCGCAACTATTTCCTTGGCCGCTTTATGCGCCACAGCGGCTGGTACCCCGACCGCGTGATGCGCCTGTACGAACGCGACCGTTACCGCTATAACGATAATCTGGTCCACGAATCTCTCGATGCCCAGGGTGCGCGGGTTATCGAACTCGCGGGCGACCTGCTGCATCTGACCTGCCGTGATTTCTCCGGCTTTCAGCAAAAGCAGCTGGCCTACGCCGCCGCCTGGGCGCAGGAGCGCCATCAGAGAGGCAAAAAGACCTCGCTGGCCGCTATCTTCGGCCATACGCTGGGCGCCTTTGTGAAAACGCTGCTGCTGCGCGGGGGCATTCTGGATGGGAAACAAGGTTGGCTGCTGGCGGTGGTCAACGCGCAATACACGTTTAATAAATACACCGAGCTGTGGGCCCTGAGCCGCGGCTACTCGGAGAAAGTGTGATTATGAGCACAAAAGCGATCTATCCGGGAACCTTCGACCCTATCACCAACGGCCATATCGATATCGTCACCCGCGCGGCCAGCATGTTCGATAAGGTGCTGCTGGCTATCGCCGCCAGCCCGAGCAAAAAGCCGATGTTCACTCTCGACGAGCGCATCGCGCTGGCCACCCAGGCAACGGCGCATCTGGTCAACGTTGAGGTTATTGGCTTCAGCGATTTAATGGCCAATTTTGCCCGCGCGCAGCAGGCGAACATTTTAATTCGCGGCCTGCGGGCGGTGGCGGATTTTGAATATGAGATGCAGCTGGCGCATATGAACCGTCATTTGATGCCGACGCTGGAGAGCGTGTTTCTGATGCCGTGCAAAGAGTGGTCGTTTATCTCCTCTTCGCTGGTGAAAGAAGTGGCGCGCCACCAGGGCGACGTATCTCACTTTCTGCCGGCAAACGTTCACCAGGCGCTGCTGAAGAAGCTGTAATCCTGCGCCATCGGGGCTCTTCCCGGAGGCGATGCTGCGCATCTGTCCGGGCTACCGGACCAAGCGCAGCCCTGTAGCCCGGCTAAGCGCAGCGCAAGCCGGGTTCACGGCAACCCCCGCACTTTACTTCTGGCACTGGCGACAATAAAACGTCGCCCGCTGGGCGTGTTTACTGCCGATAACCGGCGTCCCACAAATGCGGCACGGCTCGCCCTTGCGGCCATACACCTGCAGCTCCTGGGCAAAGTAGCCCGGTTTACCGTCGCTTTGCAGGAAATCTTTCAGCGTCGTCCCGCCCTGTTCGATGGATCGCAGCAGGACCAGCTTAATCACTTTCACCAGCTGCTCGCACTCCTCGCGCGACAGCGAAGAAGCCAGCCTGTCGGGGTGAATGCCCGCCGAAAAGAGCGATTCGCTGGCGTAGATATTGCCCACCCCGACCACCAGCTTGTTATCCATTAGCCAGGGCTTAATCGCGGTTTTTTTCTTCGCGCACTTCGCCTGCAGATAATCGGCGTTGAACTCATCGCTCAGCGGCTCCGGCCCCAGATGCGCCAGCACCGGATGCCCTTCCAGCGCTTTGGTCCACAGCCAGGCGCCAAAACGACGCGGGTCGGTATAGCGCAGCACCTTGCCGTTACTCATCACCAGGTCCACGTGATCGTGTTTTTCCGCGGGCAGCTCTTCGCTCAGGATACGCAGGCTTCCCGACATCCCAAGGTGGACGATAATCCAGCCGTCGGGCAGTTCCAGCAGCAGATATTTAGCGCGGCGGCGTACGCTGAGCACCGGAACGTCGCTCAGACGATAGATCTCTTCGGAGACCGGCCAACGCAGGCGCCCGTTGCGCACAACGGCGTGCAGGATGGTGGCTCCCACCAGGTGCGGCTCAATGCCGCGGCGGCTGGTTTCTACTTCAGGTAATTCAGGCATTCTTTTCTCGAACAAAAACGGCAGGATGCACTATCTTACCGCGTTCAGCGACGAGGTTCAGGGCAATTATTGTTCAGCATGCTCTTCCGCCTGGCGCAGGGGGTAAACGTTCGC
The DNA here is from genome assembly GCF_964241505.1 of Klebsiella sp. Q11. Classification (NCBI taxonomy): domain Bacteria; kingdom Pseudomonadati; phylum Pseudomonadota; class Gammaproteobacteria; order Enterobacterales; family Enterobacteriaceae; genus Klebsiella; species Klebsiella sp. Q11. Next base: position 187,164 of record NZ_CAXSXW010000002.1, on the reverse strand, counting down.
CAGCGCCAACGGTGTAGACGGTAGCGTAGTCTTGATAACAAAAAACCCCGCCGAGGCGGGGTTTTTCTTTACAAGGAATCTAAAATTATTTGATTTTAGCTTCTTTGTATAAAACGTGCTGACGGACAACTGGATCGAACTTTTTCAGTTCCAGCTTTTCCGGCTTAGTACGTTTGTTCTTCGTGGTGGTATAGAAGTGACCAGTACCAGCAGAAGAAACCAGCTTGATTTTCTCACGAATACCTTTAGCCATGACTTATTTCCTCTAAGTACTTAGTACTTTTCGCCACGGGCACGCAGTTCGGACAGAACTGTATCGATGCCTTTCTTATCAATAACACGCATACCTTTAGCAGATACGCGCAGGGTGACAAAACGCTTCTCGCTCTCAACCCAGAAACGGTGAGAGTGCAGGTTCGGCAGGAAACGGCGTTTAGTCGCGTTCAGTGCGTGGGAACGGTTGTTACCGGTCACCGGACGCTTGCCAGTAACTTGGCAGACTCGGGACATGTCTATTCTCCAAAAATCAAATTAGCTCGAGCTTCGTATGGGGTATTGGCGCCTCGTCAGGCTTTACAGCCCGGTCATCGCAGTTCTAAGCGAACTCTCGATTGCCAGGCCCAAATGCCAAACCCGAGATTCTCAAAGGTGGCGTAGTATACGCTGACTCGGCGATGTGCTCAAGTCCCGAACAGACAAAGATCCCGATGGATCGCGCGATCGGGGCTAAATCCAGCCGCGTTCAGCAAAAGATACGTACGCTCCGCGGCCAATAACAAGGTGATCCAGCACACGTATATCCATGAATCGACAACATTTTATCACTCTTTCGGTAATCAACCTGTCGGCCTTGCTCGGCTCAGGACTACCGGATGGATGATTATGTGCCAGGATCACCGCGGCGGCGTTCACTTTGATGGCTTCGCGTACGATTTCTCGCGGATGCACCTCAACGTGGCTAAGAGTACCAGAAAAAAGGCGGCTATGTTTCAATACCCGGTTCTGATTATCTAAAAAGATCACCATGAAGATCTCACGCTCTTCGTCGGCCAGCTGGCTTTGCAGAAATTCCCGCGTCATCGACGGGGTAACCAGCGAGGGTTCTTCCGTCATTCGCAGGCTAAAATAGCGTCGCGCCAGTTCAGCAATCCCTTTTAGCTGCGCATATTTCGCCAGACCAATGCCTTCCACCTCAGCAAACTGCGACTCTTCCGCCGATAGCAGGCCGTACAGCGAGCCAAAACGCTGTAGCAGCTCCCGCGAAAATGTCATCACGTCCTGCGTGCGGGTACCGGTACGTAAAAATAGCGCCAACAGCTCAATATCCGACAAAACTTCGATACCGTAGCGCTGCATCTTTTCCCTCGGCATGAGGGATTCTTGTATTTCCATCGCGGCATCTCCTTCCCACTGCGCGCTATCCTGGCACAGCCTTTTTGCGCCGCCGAGATGCAAGTTTTATCCCTGCGTAGCGCCTCGCAAAGTGTATCTCCGCGAGGCACACGATGCCGTCAGGATTGTGATAAGATGCGCGAATTCTGGTGTACCGCAACAGGAAAAAATCATGATGAGTCTGGCTGGTAAAAAGATCGTTCTTGGCGTGAGCGGCGGCATTGCTGCCTATAAAACGCCGGAACTGGTGCGCCGCCTGCGTGACCGCGGCGCGGATGTCCGCGTCGCCATGACGGAAGCCGCAAAAGCCTTCATTACGCCATTAAGTCTACAGGCGGTATCCGGTTATCCGGTTTCCGACAGCCTGCTCGACCCGGCCGCCGAAGCGGCGATGGGCCATATTGAGCTGGGGAAATGGGCCGACCTGGTCATTCTTGCCCCCGCCACCGCCGACCTAATCGCTCGCGTCGCGGCAGGGATGGCCAACGATCTCGTTTCGACGATTTGTCTCGCGACGCCGTCGCCGGTCGCCGTCGTGCCCGCCATGAATCAGCAGATGTATCGCGCCGCCGCCACCCAGCATAATCTGGACGTCATTGCCGCCCGCGGTCTGCTGGTCTGGGGCCCGGACAGCGGCAGCCAGGCCTGCGGCGATGTTGGCCCGGGGCGGATGCTGGACCCGCTGACCATTGTGGATATGGCCGCGCAGCATTTCTCGCCTGTCAAAGATTTGCAACATCTGAACATCATGATTACCGCGGGCCCCACCCGCGAGCCGCTGGATCCGGTGCGTTATATCACCAATCACAGTTCTGGTAAGATGGGCTTCGCGATTGCCGCCGCCGCCGCGCGCCGCGGGGCGAACGTCACGCTGGTGAGCGGCCCGGTTTCGCTGCCTACGCCGCCGTTTGTACACAGAATTGATGTCACCACCGCGCTGGAAATGGAAGCCGCGGTGCAAAACAGCGCGCCTCAGCAGCATATTTTTATTGGTTGTGCGGCGGTCGCTGACTACCGTGCGGTCGCCATCGCCGAAGAAAAAATCAAAAAACAAGGTGATGAATTAACCCTGAAAATGGTTAAAAATCCGGATATCGTCGCAGGGGTCGCCGCGCTTAAGGCCAACCGCCCTTACGTCGTTGGGTTTGCCGCCGAAACAAATAATGTGGAAGAATACGCACGGCAAAAGCGAGCCCGCAAAAATCTTGATCTGATTTGCGCCAATGATGTTTCTCAGCCAAATCAGGGATTTAACAGCGACAGCAATGCATTACACCTTTTCTGGCAGGAGGGAGATAAGCGCTTACCACTTGAGCGCAAGGAACTCCTGGGCCAATTATTACTCGACGAGATCGTTACCCGTTATGATGAAAAAAATCGACGTTAAGATTCTGGACCCGCGTGTTGGTCAGCAATTTCCGCTGCCGACCTATGCCACCTCCGGCTCCGCCGGACTTGACCTGCGAGCCTGTCTCGATGACGCCGTAGAGCTGGCTCCTGGCGCAACGACCCTCGTGCCAACCGGTCTGGCGATTCATATTGCCGATCCCTCTCTGGCGGCGGTGATTCTCCCGCGCTCCGGACTGGGCCATAAGCACGGCGTCGTACTGGGTAACCTGGTCGGTCTGATTGATTCTGACTATCAGGGCCAGCTGATGGTTTCCGTCTGGAACCGCAGCCAGCAGAGCTTCAGCATCGAACCCGGCGAGCGTATCGCGCAAATGGTGTTTGTGCCCGTTGTGCAGGCAGAATTTAACCTGGTGGAAGATTTTGACGCCACCGATCGCGGCGAAGGCGGCTTCGGTCACTCAGGGCGTCAATAAGCCCGGCGATAGACAAAACTCTTTCGGGGCGCTGCCGGCAAAAGGGCTGCCTGAAGGATGAAGTGGAACCAGCATCGCAAAGCGCACTAATGCAATAACATCACCGCAGGCAACAGCTTGCGGTCGCTTTGTGGGTGCCTGCCTGACAAGTGCTTTTTTTCAGGGGTATTTTAAAACATGGCAGAAAAACAAACTGCGAAAAGGAATCGTCGCGAAGAAATACTTCAATCTCTGGCGCTAATGCTTGAATCCAGCGATGGAAGTCAGCGCATTACCACAGCGAAACTGGCGGCGTCCGTTGGCGTATCCGAAGCGGCTCTGTATCGGCACTTCCCGAGCAAGACCCGCATGTTTGACAGCCTGATTGAATTTATTGAAGACAGCCTGATTACGCGCATCAATTTGATTTTAAAAGATGAAAAAGACACCTCAGCGCGCCTGCGTCTGATTGTGCTGTTGATTCTTGGGTTTGGCGAGCGTAATCCTGGGCTGACAAGAATTCTGACCGGCCATGCGCTGATGTTTGAACAGGACCGTCTTCAGGACCGCATCAATCAGCTGTTCGAGCGCATTGAAGTTCAGCTGCGTCAGGTGTTGCGTGAAAAGAAAATGCGCGAAGGCGAAGGCTATACCGTCGATGAAGCCCTGCTGGCCAGCCAGCTATTGGCATTCTGCGAAGGGATGCTATCGCGCTTTGTGCGCAGCGAGTTTAAATATCGCCCGACGGACGATTTTGACGCCCGCTGGCCGCTGGTCGCCGCCCAGCTGAAATAATTCTCGCCGGTCTCTGTGCAGCCCGAAGGGCTGCATCTCTTCCCGCAGGAATGCCCGGCATTATCCGCATTGATACCCAGGCGCTCTTCTCGCCTCGGCTGGCCGTTTTGCCAGCAATCGACCCGACAGACCGTTGCCTGCCGGGCAGATGTTTATACGCCGTACGCTTCGCGATAGGCGCGAACGGCAGTCAGGTGTTCAGCCATTTCCGGCTTCTCTTCCAGATAGCTAATCAGGTCTTTCAGCGTCACGATGGAAATTACTTTACAGCCGTAGTCGCGCTCAACTTCCTGAATCGCGGAGATTTCGCCGCGTCCGCGTTCCTGACGATCCAGAGAGATCAGTACGCCGGCCAGCTCAGCGCCGTTGGCCTGAATAATTTCCATCGATTCCCGAATCGCGGTGCCTGCGGTAATCACATCATCCACCAGCATCACGCGGCCCTGCAGCGCACTCCCCACCAGGTTTCCGCCCTCGCCGTGAGTCTTCGCCTCTTTGCGGTTAAAGCAGTAAGGCAGATCGCGGTCATGGTGTTCCGCCAGCGCGACCGCCGTGGTAGTGGCGATAGGGATGCCTTTATAGGCCGGGCCGAACAGCAGGTCAAAATCAATCCCGGAATCCACCAGCGCTTCGGCGTAAAAACGGCCTAACAGTGCCAGATCGCGCCCGGTATTAAACAGGCCGGCGTTGAAGAAATAGGGGCTCTTGCGCCCGGATTTCAGCGTAAACTCGCCAAACTTAAGTACCTGCTTGTTAAGCGCAAACTCAATAAACTGGCGCTGATACGGTTTCATGGATTCGCTCCTCATCTTACTTTTCTACGGACAAAAAAAAGGCGACTTCTCAGTCGCCTTAAAAACTAGTTTTGCAACGCCGCCTTCTGCGTCGTGACAATGGATTCGATACCCCCCCGGGCCAATGCCAGCAGGGTGAGGAGTTCTTCATGGGTGAACGGCTCGCCTTCCGCCGTACCCTGCACCTCAATGATGCGGCCATCTTCGGTCATCACCACGTTCATATCGGTTTCCGCCGCGGAATCTTCAACGTATTCCAGATCGCAAATCGCTTCGCCATTCACGATGCCTACGGAGACCGCCGCCACCATTCCTTTCATCGGGTTGGTTTTCAGCTTACCGGCCGCGACCAGCTTATTCAGCGCATCGGCCAGCGCCACGCAGGCTCCGGTGATAGACGCGGTACGGGTGCCACCGTCTGCCTGCAGCACATCGCAGTCCAGAGTGATGGTGAACTCACCCAGCGCTTTCAGGTCAACCGCCGCGCGCAGCGCACGCGCGATCAGGCGCTGGATTTCCATGGTGCGTCCGCCCTGCTTACCTTTTGCGGCTTCACGCGCGTTACGCGTATGGGTAGAACGCGGCAGCATGCCGTATTCGGCGGTGATCCACCCCTGGCCCTGGCCTTTCAGAAAGCGCGGCACGCCTTCATCAATAGAAGCGGTGCACAATACTTTCGTGTCACCAAATTCGACCAGCACGGAGCCTTCTGCGTGTTTTGTGTAGTTACGGGTCAGGGTTACTGGGCGCACTTGATTAGCGCTACGGCCTGCTGGACGCATGATGTTCTCCGGCTTGAAACGAATGTGGCTGCGCATTATACGGATAATGCGCGCTTATTCCTATCCTGATAAGGCCTCGAAAGCTATAATCCACCCCACTCTCCTTTAAAAACAGGAACGTCTATGATCCGCAGTATGACCGCCTACGCCCGGCGTGAAATCAAGGGTGAATGGGGTAGCGCCGCGTGGGAACTGCGCTCGGTAAACCAACGATATCTGGAAACCTACTTCCGCCTGCCGGAGCAGTTCCGTAGCCTGGAGCCCGTGGTGCGTGAACGTATTCGCTCCCGTCTGACCCGCGGTAAAGTCGAATGTACCCTGCGTTTTGAGCAGGACCCGAGCGCGCAGGGTGAGCTGATCCTTAACGAAAAACTGGCAAAGCAGCTGGTTAACGCCGCCAACTGGGTCAAAATGCAGAGCGACGAAGGCGAAATCAATCCGGTAGATATTCTGCGCTGGCCTGGCGTGATGTCGGCCCATGAACAGGATCTGGACGCCATTGCCGCCGAAATTCTGGGCGCGTTAAACGGTGCGCTGGATGACTTTATCATCGCCCGCGAAACCGAAGGACAGGCGCTGAAAGCGCTGATCGAACAGCGTCTCGACGGCGTGACGGCCGAGGTGGCTAAAGTACGTGCCCATATGCCGGAAATTTTGCAGTGGCAGCGCGAACGTCTGGTTGCCAAGCTGGAAGATGCGGAAGTGCAGCTGGAAAACAACCGCCTCGAGCAGGAGCTGGTGCTGATGGCGCAGCGTATAGACGTCGCCGAAGAGCTGGATCGTCTGGAAGCGCACGTGAAAGAGACGTGGAATATCCTGAAGAAGAAAGAAGCGGTCGGTCGCCGCCTCGACTTTATGATGCAGGAGTTCAACCGCGAGTCGAACACCCTGGCGTCTAAATCAATCAATGCCGAAGTGACGAACTCCGCCATTGAGCTGAAAGTGCTGATCGAACAAATGCGCGAGCAGATCCAGAACATCGAGTAACGGTTTTTCGCTCGCCAACCCACGCACGGACAAAAGGCCATGGTAAATCATGGCCTTGTATTTTCGCTGCGTTTCAGAAGGCGTAGTTCTTATCCAATATCCGGCAGGTTAAAAATGCCCCTGCGGCGCACAGCAGCGTGGGGGCCAGATAGCTGTGATCCATGTGGGTGAACTCCATCACCAGCGCGACCGCCGTGAGCGGCATCTGCATGGATGCAGCGAGAAACGCCGCCGCGCCGACGAGAGCAAAACTGCCGTAATCTCCGCCGGGAAGCAGCTGTTGCCAGAGCATACACAGCAGCAGGCTGGTCAGGCCGCCGACCGCCAGCCCCGGCGTCAGCAGGCCGCCCTCCGCGCCGCCGCGCAGCACCGCCAGAATCACCACCATTTTCAGCGCCAGCAGCATCGCCGCCCCGGGGAAACCCAGGTCATCGCTGAGAGCCAACTGCATAGGCCCTTTACCGTTTCCCGGAAGCTGGGGGAAATAGAGGCTGAGGACGGCAAGCAGGGAAAACGCCAGCAGACAGAAAACCGGCATCTGCCAGTTGCTTCGAACGCGCGAGCGAGCAGTGCTGGTCGCTTTGCGAAAGAGCCAGGCCCCGGCGCCAAGAATGGGGCCAGCGATAATCGCCCACCAGAGAAATGAATGCGGCAGGATGTCGGAAGTAAAATGGTATTGCGATTCCTCGCCTAACCCGAGCGTTGCCGTCCACGCGGCAATCGCCGAGGTGATAATCGCCGCCAGCGTTTTCTCCCAGCTAAACGACAGCAGCATTACCTCAAGGCTGAATAACGCACCGGCCAGCGGAACGTTATACACCGCCGCCAGGCCCGCACCGGCGCCGCAGGCAACCAGCGTTCGGGTTTCATCCGCCAGCAGTCCCAGCTTACGCGCCACCATCCCTGCCCCCAGCGCGCCCATTTCCCGCGGAGCGACTTCGCGGCCAAGCGGAGAGCCCAGCGCCACGGTGACGATCTGCAACAGGGCATGAATCGTTGTAGTACCCGCAGGCATTGCCACCGAAGGATTTGCCACCGCTGACGCTATTGAGACTCGCTTCTGCCCATAGCGCCCAAGGAGCCACCAGCCGAATCCTGCGATGGCTCCCCCCGCGACGATTGCCGAGAGGCGACGAGGCCAGGATGAATCCGTGACGCCCTGTAGAAATGACTCCGCGCTCACGATCTGCCCGGGGCTGTAGCCAAAGGCCAGGTGCTGAATCGCGTGTAAAATCAGCGCCAGAACCATGCCTGAGAGGCCGGCAAGCAGCCCCGTCAGCACAACGGCAATCAGGCGGGTGAGATAGTTTTTATTGCCAGCTGCTGCAGTCATTTTCTCAGGCCCTGAAGGAGGAAAATAAAAGGATAAAGGTCGAGAGTTAAACAACAGGTATTCATCGCGTTTTCAATATCGATACGCATCGACGGCTTTCACATTACTTTTTATAATTACTAAAAATGAATAAATGACAAATGAACCGTTAAATTCAGCCGATTTAAACCGATCGTGCATTAGTTTAATCAGGTTAAATTCATTCACTTTAGAAAATCTCAATCGTGATCTTGCGCACAAATCGTTAACCTTCCGCCATCACCGTGGGGGATTTATGCTGCTTCATATTCTTTATCTGATTGGGATTACGGCGGAAGCCATGACCGGCGCGCTGGCTGCCGGGCGCCGCCGTATGGATACGTTTGGCGTCATTATCATTGCCACCGCGACGGCCCTCGGAGGCGGTTCAGTGCGCGATATTCTGCTCGGCCACTATCCTCTGGGCTGGGTGCAGCACCCCGAGTACGTCATCATTGTCGCCATTGCTGCGGTCCTGACCACGATTGCCGCGCCGGTGATGCCGCATCTGCGCCGTCTGTTTCTGGTGCTTGATGCGCTCGGCCTGATCGTGTTCTCTATCATTGGCGCCCAGATCGCGCTGGATATGGGCCAGGGCCCGGTCATCGCCTCCATTGCCGCCGTCATCACCGGCGTTTTTGGCGGCGTGCTGCGCGATATGTTCTGCAAGCGTATCCCGCTGGTGTTCCAGAAAGAGCTTTACGCCGGGGTGTCATTCGCCGCCGCGATTTTATACATCGCGCTTCAGCATTACGTCAGCAACCACGATGTGGTGGTGATCTCTACCCTGCTGTTCGGCTTTACCGCCCGCATGCTGGCGCTGCGCTGGAAGCTGGGCCTGCCGGTATTTAACTACAACCATAGCGCACATTAATGCTTTCAGAATCCCGGAACGCGTTGCCCGCTTAGCCACTTCGCCAGTGCGGCAACATCCGGGTGATGTAAGAACGTCACCAGCTGCCGCGCTCTTTCCGCCCCGATCCCCGGCAGGCGCCGCCACTGCTCTTCGTTTCGCTCCTGCATCCGTCGCCAGTCATCCTCCTTCAGCCGGGCAAACGCCGTCTTCGGTATAGGGACTCCCATCGCCTGGATCCAGCGCAGAAAAGGCCGTTCGCGCGCAAGATTGAACTGGTGCCACAGCCTCTGCCCGCGCAGCGTCGAGACCCCCGGTATGGCTTGCAGCCGCTCCGGCGTAAACGCCAGCCATGAAAAGAGATGCTCCATGCTGCGCGCGTCATGCAGGGACCGCCATAGCACTTCTCCCACGCCGTCAATATCGAGAACCGATCGGGATGAGAGCCAGACCAGCCGCGAAAGAAACTGTTCCGCACACTCGGGCGTGGCAAAATAGCAGGTTAAAGCATTGAAACGCGCCGCCGGTGGCTGGGGTTTATTACGCTGAGCCGTGCGCCAGACGACCGAATCGATGCGCGGTATCCCCTGCCCGGCAAGGCTGATTTGCAGCTGGTCGCCAATACCGATATCCAGATTGTACCAGCGGGATACCGAACCGACGCTCACCCGCTGCACGCGCTTATCGTCCAGCATCTGCGGCTCCAGATGCGCCACCACGGCTATTTTACCGCTGCGCCCGATGCTAAAGCTGATACGGCGAACCTCCATGACGCGTGAGGCGGGCGGGTATTTCCAGGCGATAACCCAATCGCCCTGACCCGGAACCCAGAAGCGCCCGGGAGATGCTTTTTCCCGCCGCACTACGACGCCATCGCTGGCAAAAGGCAGCGGTGAAGTGAACCAGCGCTGGCGCCACTGTTCAACCTGCTGCGCATCCGCGACAGGGTGCGAAAAAAGCGCGCTGTAAAGAAAGCCGCCCTGCCGAAGCAGCGCCAGCCGCTGTTTCATATCCTGCGGCCCATCGGGCCATGCCCAGATAAAGAGACCCAGCTGATTAAGATCCGCCGCAGCCTGCCGGCGCATCATCATGCCGGCAACTTTTGCCCGCGCGTTCATGCCGCCCATCTGCTTTTGCACGTGCCCCTCGCGGAGCAGGAACAGCTCACCCTGTAGAACGCTATTCGCCAGTACGCCGTCAGAGACTTTAGGCACGGAGGGGATCTGCAAGACCCTGGCCGTCCAGTCTTCCCCGGCCAGGCCATTACCCCGGCTTATCGCCTGGGTCAGACGCCCCTGCCGATACACGAGCGTGACCGCGACGCCATCGACTTTAGGCTGTACCCACAGGCCGGATTGACCGCGCATCCAGCGCGCCACGTCGGCTTGATTTGCCAGTTTACGCACGCCGGTGTGCGCCACCGGATGTCTGGCCTCCCCTTTTAGGGGAGGCGACGCATCGTGAGCGGGAGCCTCGCCGGTAAAGCAGCGCCGCCAGTACGCCAGCCGCTCCGCAAGCTGGTCATAGACCTCATCGCTTACCGTACTGTTCCCCTGCTGCCAGTAGGCGTTTTTCCATTCCGTTATCTGCTGGCTGAGACGTTCAATCTCCCGATCGGCCCTGGCCTGCGGCCACGCGGGGCAGGCTGCCTGCCCGTATCCCACCAGCATCCACAGCACCAGCGCCCAGACTCCATTTTGCATCGCGATGCCCTCCTGTTTTCTCGTCGGCGATTGTGCCGCAGGCGTATTTTCGTCCGCGAGGAGGGATTTTTAACGCTGCGAGCAGGCATCCAGGTTTTCTGCGTTGTTTCTGCAACGCCCGGAGAAATCAGGGAAACGGCAAGCAAAATGAAAGAAAGAACGCAAAAAGTGTGACAGGGACTGCGTCACGCGGTGCCGCCGTGTATAATAGGCTCGTATGTAAGCTCTATTTCGACCACCACATACAAAAGACACTCATGGCTCAAGGCACGCTTTATATTGTTTCCGCCCCTAGCGGCGCGGGTAAATCCAGCCTGATTCAGGCTTTATTAAAAACCCAACCGTTGTACGACTCTCAGGTTTCTGTTTCGCATACCACGCGCGCTCCGCGCCCGGGTGAAGTGCACGGTGAACACTATTTCTTTGTGAATCACGACGAATTCAGGACGATGATTGGCAGAGACGCTTTTCTTGAACATGCAGAAGTCTTTGGCAACTATTACGGCACCTCGCGCGAAGCTATCGAGCAGGTACTGGCGACCGGCGTCGACGTCTTCCTCGATATCGACTGGCAGGGCGCGCAGCAAATCCGCAACAGAATGCCCGGCGCGCGCAGCATTTTTATCCTGCCGCCGTCAAAAGATGAGCTTGATCGTCGCCTGCGCGGCCGCGGTCAGGACAGCGAAGAGGTTATCGCAAAACGTATGGCGCAGGCAGTTGCAGAAATGAGCCATTACGCGGAGTATGATTACCTGATTGTGAATGATGATTTTGATACCGCGCTGAGCGATCTGAAAATTATTATTCGCGCCGAACGTCTGCGCATGAGCCGCCAAAAGCAGCGACATGGCGCTTTAATCACCAAACTGTTGGCAGACTGAACCCACATTCAGTATCATGCCCAGTCATTTCTTCACCTGTGGAGCATTTTAAGTATGGCACGCGTAACTGTTCAGGACGCTGTAGAGAAAATTGGTAACCGTTTTGACCTGGTACTGGTCGCCGCGCGTCGCGCTCGTCAGATGCAGGTAGGCGGAAAGGATCCGCTGGTACCGGAAGAAAACGATAAAACTACCGTTATCGCACTGCGCGAAATCGAAGAAGGTCTGATCAACAACAAGATCCTCGACGTTCGTGAGCGCCAGGAACAGCAAGAGCAGGAAGCCGCTGAATTACAAGCCGTTACCGCTATTGCTGAAGGTCGTCGTTAATCACACTGCGGGTCGCCCTTGTATCTGTTTGAAAGCCTGAATCAGCTGATTCAAAACTACCTGCCCGAAGAGCAAATTAAACGTCTTCGGCAGGCTTATCTCGTTGCACGTGACGCTCACGAGGGCCAGACACGTTCAAGCGGTGAACCCTATATCACGCACCCGGTAGCGGTAGCCTGTATCCTGGCCGAGATGAAACTCGACCATGAAACGCTGATGGCCGCTCTGCTGCACGACGTGATAGAAGATACCCCCGCCACCTACCAGGACATGGAGCAGCTTTTCGGTAAAAGCGTTGCTGAACTGGTAGAGGGGGTGTCAAAACTTGATAAGCTTAAGTTTCGCGACAAGAAAGAGGCCCAGGCTGAAAACTTTCGCAAAATGATTATGGCGATGGTGCAGGATATCCGCGTCATCCTTATCAAGCTCGCTGACCGCACCCATAATATGCGCACGCTGGGCTCATTGCGCCCGGACAAGCGCCGCCGCATCGCCCGCGAAACGCTGGAAATCTACAGCCCTCTGGCGCACCGTTTAGGTATCCATCACATCAAAACCGAGCTCGAAGAGCTGGGCTTTGAGGCGCTGTATCCTAACCGCTACCGCGTCATTAAAGAGGTGGTTAAAGCGGCGCGCGGCAACCGTAAGGAGATGATTCAAAAGATCCTCTCCGAAATCGAAGGGCGCCTGCAGGAAGCGGGAATTCCCTGTCGCGTTAGCGGTCGCGAAAAGCATTTGTACTCCATCTACTGCAAGATGGTGCTCAAAGAGCAGCGCTTTCACTCGATTATGGATATCTACGCTTTCCGCGTGATTGTCCATGATTCCGACACCTGCTACCGCGTGCTTGGCCAGATGCACAGCCTTTACAAGCCGCGTCCGGGTCGCGTCAAAGACTATATTGCCATTCCAAAGGCGAACGGCTATCAATCTTTGCACACCTCGATGATCGGCCCGCACGGCGTCCCGGTTGAGGTACAAATTCGTACCGAAGACATGGACCAGATGGCGGAAATGGGGGTGGCGGCGCACTGGGCTTATAAAGAGCACGGCGGCGAGAGCAGCACCACGGCGCAAATCCGCGCCCAGCGCTGGATGCAGAGCCTGCTGGAGCTCCAGCAGAGCGCCGGTAGTTCATTTGAATTTATTGAGAGCGTGAAATCCGATCTGTTCCCGGATGAAATTTACGTTTTCACCCCGGAAGGGCGCATTGTCGAACTGCCCGCCGGCGCGACGCCGGTGGATTTCGCCTACGCGGTGCATACCGACATCGGCCATGCCTGCGTCGGCGCCCGCGTCGACCGCCAGCCGTATCCGCTGTCGCAGTCGCTCTCCAGCGGCCAGACGGTGGAAATCATCACCGCGCCGGGCGCACGTCCGAACGCCGCATGGCTGAACTTTGTCGTCAGCTCGAAAGCGCGCGCCAAAATTCGCCAGCTGCTGAAAAACCTTAAGCGCGACGACTCCGTAAGCCTCGGGCGCCGCCTGCTCAATCACGCCCTCGGCGGTAGCCGCAAGCTGGCCGAGATCCCGCCAGAGAACATTCAGCGTGAACTTGAGCGCATGAAGCTGACCACGCTTGACGATCTGCTGGCCGAAATCGGCCTCGGCAACGCCATGAGCGTCGTGGTAGCAAAAAACCTGCAGCAGGGTGAAACCACCGCCGTGCCTGTACAGCCAGCGCCTGTCGGCCATAATCATCTGCCGATTAAAGGCGCGGATGGCGTGCTGATCACCTTCGCCAAATGCTGCCGCCCGATCCCCGGTGACCCGATTATCGCGCACGTCAGCCCGGGCAAAGGCCTGGTTATTCACCATGAGTCCTGTCGTAACATTCGCGGCTATCAGAAAGAGCCGGAGAAATTTATGGCGGTCGAGTGGGACAAAGAGACAGCGCAGGAATTTATCACCGAAATCAAGGTGGATATGTTCAACCATCAGGGTGCCCTGGCGAATCTTACCGCGGCGATCAACACCGCGTCTTCCAATATTCAAAGCCTGAATACGGAAGAGAAAGATGGCCGCGTTTACAGCGCCTTTATTCGCCTTACCGCGCGCGACCGCGTGCATCTGGCGAATATCATGCGCAAAATTCGCGTCATGCCGGATGTAATAAAAGTCACCCGTAACCGAAACTAGCTCTTCCACAAAATCATTCGAATTGCGTCAAGGCGGCAAGCGAATGACAAATCTGCCGGGAGCAGATTTGAACGCTGCTTACAGCGGCCCGGTAAGGGGCAAGGCCCAGGAATGGGCTGCGTAATCCGCAGCGATTAAAGAGTCATTCGAAGGATGGAAGTATCATGAATTTACAGCGTTATGCGCGTATCTGCGAGATGCTCGCCAGGCGCCAGCCTGACCTGACAGTCTGCATGGAGCAGGTCCATAAGCCTCATAACGTCTCTGCGGTCATTCGTACCGCAGACGCCGTTGGCGTGCATGAAGTGCACGCCATCTGGCCAGGTAGCCGTATGCGTACCATGGCCTCCGCGGCCGCCGGCAGCAATAGCTGGGTGCAGGTCAAAACCCACCGTACTATTGGCGAGGCCGTCACCCATTTAAAAGGCCAGGGCATGCAGATCCTGGCGACCCATCTCTCTGATAACGCCGTCGATTTCCGTGAAATCGACTATACCCGTCCCACCTGTATCCTGATGGGGCAGGAGAAAACCGGCATTACGCAGGAAGCGTTAGACCTGGCGGACCAGGACATCATCATTCCGATGATTGGCATGGTGCAGTCGCTGAACGTTTCCGTCGCCTCAGCGCTTATCCTCTACGAAGCCCAGCGCCAGCGGCAGAACGCCGGCATGTACCGGCGCGAGAACAGTATGCTGCCGGAAGAAGACCAGCAGCGCCTGCTGTTTGAAGGCGGCTATCCGGTGCTGGCGAAGGTCGCTAAACGCAAGGGACTTCCCTACCCCCACGTCAACGAGCAGGGCGAAGTCGAAGCCGATGCCGCGTGGTGGGCCACCATGCAGGCGGCGAAGTAATCATGCAGGGCCGTCTGCTGGATGCGGTGCCGCTCAATTCCCTGACGGGCGTTGGCGCGGCCCAGAGCAGTAAGCTGGCAAAAATCGGCCTGCATACGGTACAGGATCTGCTTCTGCACCTGCCGCTACGCTACGAAGACCGCACCCATCTGTATCACATCGGCGAACTGCTGCCCGGCGTTTACGCCACCGTTGAAGGCGAAGTCCTCAACTGCAACATCACTTTCGGCGGCCGCCGGATGATGACCTGCCAGATAAGCGACGGCTCCGGCATCCTCACCATGCGCTTTTTTAACTTCAGCGCGGCGATGAAAAATAGCCTGGCAACCGGGCGCCGCGTGCTGGCCTACGGTGAGGCGAAGCGCGGTAAGCACGGGGCGGAGATGATCCATCCGGAATATCGGGTTCAGGGCGACATGAGTACCCCTGATTTACAGGAAACGCTGACCCCGGTATATCCCACCACTGAAGGCATCAAGCAGGCTACGCTGCGTAAGCTCACCGACCAGGCGCTGGAGCTGCTTGAAACCTGCGCGATCGCCGAGCTACTGCCGCCTGAGCTGGCGCAGGGGATGATGAGCCTGCCGGACGCCTTGCGCACGCTGCATCGCCCGCCGCCCACGTTACAGCTTAGCGAGCTGGAAAGCGGCAAACATCCGGCTCAGCGGCGCTTAATCCTGGAAGAGCTGCTGGCGCATAACCTCAGCATGCTGGCGCTGCGGGCAGGCGCCCAGCGCTATCACGCCCTCGCGCTCAGCGCTAACGACACGCTAAAAGATAAGCTGCTGGCCTCCCTCCCCTTTACGCCGACCAGTGCGCAGGCGCGCGTCACGGCTGAAATCGAGCGCGATATGGCGCTGGACGTGCCGATGATGCGTCTGGTGCAGGGGGACGTGGGCTCCGGTAAAACCCTGGTCGCCGCGCTTGCCGCCCTGCGCGCCATCGCCCACGGCAAACAGGTAGCGCTGATGGCGCCGACCGAGCTGCTGGCTGAACAGCACGCCAATAACTTCCGCAGCTGGTTCGAACCGCTGGGCGTAGAGGTTGGCTGGCTGGCTGGCAAACAAAAAGGCAAAGCGCGCCTGGCGCAGCAGGAGGCTATCGCCAGCGGACAGGTGCAGATGATTGTCGGCACCCACGCCATCTTTCAGGAGCAGGTCCAGTTTAACGGCCTCGCGTTGGTGATTATCGACGAGCAGCACCGTTTTGGCGTCCATCAGCGGCTGGCGCTGTGGGAGAAAGGGCAACAGCAGGGATTTCATCCGCACCAGTTGATTATGACCGCCACGCCGATTCCGCGCACCCTGGCGATGACCGCGTATGCCGACCTCGACACCTCGGTCATCGATGAACTGCCGCCGGGCCGAACGCCGGTTACGACGGTGGCCATTCCGGATACGCGACGCAGCGATATTATTGACCGCGTACGTCACGCCTGCACTCACGAAGGTCGCCAGGCCTACTGGGTTTGTACGCTGATTGAAGAGTCGGATCTGCTGGAAGCTCAGGCGGCGGAAGCCACCTGGGAAGAGCTGAAGCTCGCGCTGCCGGAGCTGAATATCGGCCTGGTGCACGGGCGTATGAAATCCGCCGAGAAGCAGGCGGTAATGAGCGCGTTCAAGCGGGGCGAGCTGCATCTGCTGGTCGCCACCACGGTGATTGAAGTCGGCGTGGACGTGCCCAACTCCAGCCTGATGATCATCGAAAACCCGGAGCGTCTGGGGCTGGCGCAGCTGCACCAGCTCCGAGGGCGCGTCGGGCGCGGTGCGGTAGCCTCCCACTGCGTGCTACTCTATAAATCGCCGCTGTCAAAAACCGCCCAGAAGCGCCTGCAAGTTCTGCGCGATAGCAATGACGGTTTCGTCATCGCCCAAAAAGACCTGGAAATTCGCGGCCCCGGCGAGCTGCTCGGCACCCGTCAGACCGGCAACGCTGAATTTAAAGTCGCGGACTTATTGCGCGATCAGGCCATGATCCCGGAAGTTCAGCGCATCGCCCGCCATATTCACGAACGCTATCCCCAGCAGGCACAGGCGCTGATAGAGCGCTGGATGCCGGAAACCGAACGCTATTCCAACGCGTAGCGCGGACGTCATCTCGCCACGCTGCGCATAATTTTTATTCAGATGAGTGGATTATGAAACGAGAACTGGCCATCAAATTTTCGCGCGTCACCGAAGCCGCCGCGCTGGCAGGCTACAAATGGTTAGGCCGCGGTGATAAAAACACCGCCGACGGCGCCGCCGTCAACGCCATGCGTATTATGCTCAACCTGATCAACATCGACGGCACTATCGTGATTGGCGAAGGCGAAATCGACGAAGCGCCGATGCTGTACATTGGCGAGCGCGTCGGTACCGGCCACGGCGATGCGGTAGATATCGCCGTCGATCCCATCGAAGGCACCCGCATGACGGCGATGGGCCAGGCGAACGCGCTGGCGGTCATGGCGGTAGGCGATAAGGGCTGTTTCCTGAATGCGCCGGATATGTACATGGAAAAGCTGATCGTCGGCCCGGGAGCGAAGGGCACCATCGATCTGAACCTGCCGCTGGCGGAAAACCTGCATAATATCGCCCGCGCGCTGAATAAGCCGCTGAGTGAATTAACGGTCACCATCTTAGCCAAGCCGCGCCATGACGACGTCATTGTTGAGCTGCAAAAGCTGGGCGTGCGCGTGTTCGCCATCCCCGACGGCGACGTTGCCGCCTCTATTCTGACCTGCATGCCGGACAGCGAAGTTGACGTCATGTACGGTATCGGCGGCGCGCCGGAAGGCGTCGTTTCCGCTGCGGTGATCCGCGCGCTGGACGGCGATATGAACGGCCGTCTGCTGGCGCGTCACCACGTGAAGGGCGACAGCGAAGAGAACCGCCGCATCGGCGAAAACGAGCTGGCACGCTGTCAGGCGATGGGCATTGAAGCAGGCAAAGTGCTGCGCCTGGACGATATGGCGCGCAGCGACAATGTGGTTTTCTCGGCAACCGGCATCACCAAGGGCGATCTGCTGGACGGTATCACCCGTAAAGGCAATATGGCCACCACCGAAACCCTGCTGATCCGCGGTAAATCCCGCACCATCCGCCGTATTCAATCGATTCATTATCTCGATCGCAAAGACCCGGATATTCAGCTGCACATCCTGTAAAAACATTTGATCAATAGAGCTTTCCAGCCTTTTCGGGCTGGAAATCTGCTCTCGTCGCGGTGAAGATACGTTAACAGGATTGAGAGGAGAGTCGCTATGGCAAACTGGGTTACGGGCAAAGTGGTAAAAGTACAGAACTGGACTGATGCACTGTTTAGCCTCACCGTTCACGCACCGGTTGCGCCCTTCACCGCTGGGCAGTTTGCCAAACTGGGGCTGGACGTAGACGGAGAACGCGTGCAGCGCGCCTATTCCTACGTCAACGCCCCCAGCAACCCCGATCTTGAGTTCTATCTGGTGACGGTTCCGGAGGGCAAGCTCAGCCCGCGGCTGGCGGCTCTGAAGCCGGGCGATGAAGTCCAGGTGGTCAGCGAGGCCGCCGGTTTCTTCGTGCTGGAAGAGGTGCCGGATTGCGACACACTATGGATGCTCGCCACCGGCACGGCGATTGGCCCGTACCTGTCAATTCTGGAAGAAGGGAAGGACCTGGATCGCTTTAAAAACCTGGTACTGGTGCACGCCGCGCGCTATGCCGCCGACCTCAGCTATCTGCCGCAGATGCAGGCGCTGGAAGCGCGCTATGCGGGCAAACTGCGCATCCAGTCGGTCGTGAGCCGGGAAACCGCGCCGGGCATGCTCACGGGACGTATCCCGTTCCTGATTGAAACCGGCGCGCTGGAAGAGGCCGTCGGCCTGCCGATGAACGCTGATAGCAGCCACGTCATGCTGTGCGGTAACCCGCAGATGGTGCGCGACACCCAGCAGCTGCTGAAAGAGACCCGGCAGATGAGCAAGCACCTGCGTCGCCGGCCGGGTCATATGACCGCCGAACACTACTGGTAATCAGGATTCCGCTTTCCAGCGCACGTCCAGCGTCTCTTTACCAAACTTATTCGCGCCCTGGGTACCGACAAACGCGCCCAGGTCGATCAGCATCATGACGATAATCAGCGTCGGTATAAACCGCCCGACGCCCCACTGCCAGACCCCAGGCAGCATCGACCAGTTGCCCGCCAGCAGCATCCACGCCAGAATCATCAGCAGCGCCCAGAGCCCGGATTTACCCCGATCGTGCAGGCGTTTAATGGTCACCGCCGCCGTCGGCCACAGCAGGCACACCAGAATAAAAGCCGCCGTCTGTAAATTGAGAAGGTTACTACCGGCCAGCGTGAACAGCGCGCTCATGGTCATTATCCAGATAGCGATCCAGATCCAGAAGTCGCGACGTCCAATCCGCCCTTTAATTGAGAATAGCCACTGCTGTAGGGTCATGTTTTATTCCTTATCATCATCACCGACGTAGTTTACCCTGAAGGCGTGACTTTTTGACAAGCGTGACGGTTCTCGTTTTAATCGTCAGCAGATAAAAAAAGGGAAGATGGGCATGAAGAAGTGGGCAACCTTATGTTTAATTGGGCTGGCGGCATTATCCGTCGGCCATAAAGCGTTGTCCGCCGAGTCAGACGCCAGCGCTACGGCGCCCTATCTTCTCTCCGGCGCGCCGGCCTTTGATATTTCCATCAGCGAGTTTCGGGAAAAATTCAACAACGATAACCCGAAGCTATCGCTCAATGAATTTCGCGCCGTCGCCGCCAGCAAAGACCAGGCAAACCTGACCCGAGCCGCCACGAAGATCAATGAGAACCTTTACGCGTCGACCGCGCTTGAACGCGGCACGCTCAAAATTAAATCGATGCAGATCACCTGGCTACCGATTCAGGGGCCGCAGCAGAAAGCGGCGAAAGCGAGAGCCCAGGAGTATATGAGCGCCGTGATGCGCGCGTTCGTGCCCACGCTCAGCCTGACGCAAAGCCAGCAGAAGCTGCAGAAACTGCTGACCGCCGGAAAAGGCAAACGTTACTTCTCCGAAACGGAAGGTGCTGTGCGCTATGTGGTGGCGGACAACGGCGAAAAGGGGCTGACCTTCGCTGTTGAACCGATTAAGCTGGCGCTATCTGAAACGCTGGAAAACAACAATAAATGACAAAAAGCAAAGCCTTTCCAGTGATGAATCTCTATACTGTTTCACAGACCATGCTGCCCGCGGGGGCGGCTATATTCCTTAATTCGCTTTAAAGCGTGGAGAATAAAAATGCGACATCCTTTAGTGATGGGTAACTGGAAACTGAACGGCAGCCGCCACATGGTAAACGAACTGGTCGCGAACCTGCGTACCGAACTGGCTGGCGTAACCGGCTGTGCAGTTGCCATTGCTCCGCCTGAGATGTACATCGACCTGGCTAAACAAGCCGCTGCGGGCAGCCACATTCACCTGGGCGCGCAGAACGTTGACCTGAACCTGTCCGGCGCGTTCACTGGCGAAACCTCTGCCGAAATGCTGAAAGACATCGGCGCTGAATACATCATCATCGGCCACTCCGAGCGCCGTACCTACCACAAAGAGTCCGACGAGTTTATCGCCAGGAAATTCGCGGTACTGAAAGAGCAGGGTCTGATCCCGGTTCTGTGCATCGGTGAAACCGAAGCGGAAAACGAAGCGGGCAAAACGGAAGAAGTGTGCGCGCGTCAAATCGACGCCGTTCTGAAAACCCAGGGCGCGGCGGCATTCGAAGGCGCAGTTATCGCTTATGAACCCGTATGGGCAATCGGTACCGGCAAATCCGCTACCCCGGCTCAGGCTCAGGCGGTACACAAATTCATCCGCGACCACATCGCTAAAGCTGATGCGAAAGTGGCTGAACAAGTGATCATCCAGTACGGCGGTTCCGTTAACGCGGGCAACGCAGCAGAGCTGTTCACCCAGCCGGACATCGACGGCGCGCTGGTTGGCGGCGCATCCCTGAAAGCTGACGCTTTCGCGGTGATCGTTAAAGCAGCAGAAGCCGCGAAAAAAGCGTAATTCGCTTTAAGGCCTTTCCCCGGTCGCGCTTTGCAACCGGGGTTATCGCCCGGTTGCCCGGCCAGGTTCCGGGAAAATCCCCGAGCGGTGCAGCCTACAGTTTCCCCAACGCCTGATACCACAGGTAGTCCAGCGGCAGCAGGATCAAATAGCTTACCGCCGCCAGCGCAATACACAGCAGCATTCCCGCCCTTGCAGGCACTTTCCCCAGCCCCATTGCCACCACAATCGGTGATGCCTGATACGGCAGCAGCGGCGTGGAGTATCCCAGCACCTGAATCATAATCACGCTCAGCAGCGGGAAGCCGGTCGCATCGGAGAAGCTCTGCGCGAAGGTGGTATACAGCGCCGGTACGCCGTTAGCGGTCATGATAAAGTTCAGCGCGCTGGTAATGCCGGTCAATGCGAGAAAGCTGGTGAACGGACTCTCTTTATCCAGCGGCATAATCTGCAGCAGGGCATTCCCCACCACGCCGCCGATACCGGTTTGCGTCACGGTGATAGCCAGCCCCAAAATCCCGGCGACGTAAATACAGGTGCGGATATTCACGCCGCTGGAAAACTCCTCGCCGCTGATAAAACCGACCCGCGGCAGCAGCGTTATCACCGCCGCCGCCAGCCCCGTCCAGGCCGGCCCCACGCCGTGCCAGCTCTCCGTCACCCAGAGCGTCAGCACCACCACCAGCAGCCACGCCAGGCGCTTCTCATCGCGGCTCATCGGCTGCAGCGGCGTCATGTCGCGCGGCGGGTGCGGTTTTCCGGGAAACAGCCAGCATATCAGGGCGATCAGCACAGCCCCTTTGAGCCAGCCGAGCACCGGCGTATGCAGCAGTAAATAGGGAAGATAATTCAAATGGATACCATACGATCCCTCCGCCGCGCCGCTCATCACCAGATTCGGGACGTTGGCGGGCAGGATGGTGGCAGACAGCTGGAAGGTACCGAACCCCACCGCCAGCGCCAGGCCAAACCACGGGCGCGTCCCCTCTTCAATGCCGGCACGCCTGGCCATTGCCGCCACAATCGGCATCAGCAGCGCGATACGCCCCATATTGGACGGCATCACAAACGCCAGCGCATAGCTGAGCAGCACCACGCTGCCGACCATCAGCGGCCAGGAGTCGGTCAGCCGCGACGAGAGCGACCGGGCCGCCCTGTCCGCCAGCCCGGTTTTGCGTATGGCGATCCCCAGCACAAATCCGCTGAACACCAGCCAGAACGCCGATGAGGCAAAGCCGCCGAAAATGACCTCCGGCGGCGCGATTTTGGCGATCATCGCTGCGGCAAAAAACAGCAGCGCGGTCATAAACTCCGGCAGTAGCGAAGTCGCCCAGAGGAGAATAGTGATGCCGACGATGATAGAAGGAAGGAACAGAGGATGGGACAACCAGAGCGACATACCTGTCTCCTGTCGATTTTTTCAGCAAGAATACGACGGACGATAAGACAGGTAAACGCCAGATATGGTGGGGTTATTGCAGGATTGCGCAGCTGTGATCCTGAATCTCTTCCGCCGATGCGCGATTAAGCGTTAGCAGGTTACGCTCGGTGGCCAGCAGCACCAGCGAGCCATCGCTCTGCTTTGCCATCGCCAGCGCAAAACGGCCCATATGTTCACGCGCTTCCGGCACCTCTTCGGCCAGCATCAGGAACGGGCTGCGCTGCGCCAGCTCCGTTTCAGTGACCCGACGCGCCAGATATTCGTGGCCCAGTAGTCCACCGGGCAGCGGCAACCAGCGGCTGCTGATAGCGGGTGCGTCCTTGTCCAGCTGGGTACGGACATCGGGACGCAGGCAGGAGATATGGATATGGAAATGATTTTGCGTCCGTCCGCTGCGCGAGTTGATGGTCAAGGAGACCGCGTCATCCGATACGGCGGAACCACGATGCTGGCTCATGATTTCGCGCCCCTGCCAGGCCTGCCAGAAGAAGTTCGGCGTCAGGGGATTAAGCAGCAGCGGACTTTCGGTGCCGTTAATACGGTAAGTCGGCATCAGCAGATACTGCAGCGGGCCATTGCGGTCTTTAAACAGCACATAGCCGCCCTTGAGGTTCACTTCCGCACAGGGCGCGGGATTCTGGTGCTGCTGTTGATTGGGGACGCACTGTTGCAGAACAATTTTGCGCAACGCATCAGGGTTGCCGGAATGAAGCCAGTAGTAGCCGCCGGCCATCGCCGCCACAACGACCACCAGCAGCGCTAATAAAAGGTATCGTACTCTTCGCATTATTTTTTCCTGTCTCAGCCAGAAACGGAAGAGTAACGCAGTTTGATGACCAAATGAAAACAGGAAGAGGTTCGGTGTGTTTTCCCGGAGGCGGCGCTACCAGACTCCTCAGCCCCGGGTCGCGGCTTACGCCTGTCCGGGCGACAAGAGTTGTATCCCCGCTAAGCGCAGCGCAAGCGGGGATAAGGAGAGGCTATTTAACGCTGGTTGATCTGGTCGAAGGTGCCGCCGTTGGAAAAGTGCTCTTTCTGCGCTTTCGTCCAGCCGCCAAACACGTCATCGATGGTGAACAGCTTCAGTTTCGGGAACTCATTCGCGTATTTTTTCGCTATCTCAGGATCGCGCGGACGATAGAAGTTCTTCGCCGCAATCTCCTGGCCTTCCGGCGAGTAGAGGTACTTCAGATACGCTTCCGCCACCTGGCGAGTGCCCTTCTTGTCGACCACTTTATCCACCACGGAAACCGTCGGCTCGGCGAGAATCGATTCGCTCGGGGTCACGATCTCAAATTTGTCTTTACCCAGTTCGTTGGTCGCCAGCAGGGCTTCGTTTTCCCAGGCAATCAGCACATCGCCGATCCCACGTTCCACGAAGGTGTTGGTCGCACCACGGGCGCCGGAATCCAGCACTTCGACGTTCTTAAACAGCGCTTTTACGAACTCTTGCGCCTTCGCCTGATCGCCATTGTTCTGGTGAAGGGCATAGCCCCATGCCGCCAGATAGTTCCAGCGCGCGCCGCCGGAGCTTTTCGGGTTCGGGGTAATCACCGACACGCCCGGTTTAATCAGATCGTTCCAGTCGTGAATCTGCTTCGGGTTGCCTTTGCGTACGAGGAACACAATGGTTGAGGTATACGGCGCGGAGTTATCCGGCAGACGCTTCAGCCAGTTTTTGTCGATTCGGCCACGCTCGGCAATCGCATCGACGTCATAGGCCAGCGCAAGGGTCACCACGTCGGCTTCAATGCCGTTGATCACCGAGGTCGCCTGTTTGCCGGAGCCGCCGTGGGACTGACGAATCACCACGTTGTCGCCGGTTTCTTGTTTCCAGTGCGCGCTAAAGGCTTTGTTGTACTGTTCGTACAGCTCGCGCGTTGGATCGTAAGAAACGTTTAATAGTTGAATGTCTTTTGCCAGAACGCTGGCGGATGCCAGCAACAGAGTTAACCCCACGCCCCACTTATTCATCGCACCGCTCTCTTTATGTAGTGTTGTGATGGATTAAGCGTGCCAGAAAGCGGACTGATGATTAAAGAATAAAAAAAGATTGGCTATAACTTGTGAGTATATAGAGCGGGGGAGAGTTTACCCCCTCCCGAACGGGAGGGGGCGGGAAGCATCAGACTTCTTCCATGCGGCCCAGCAGCGCCTGCAGACGATCCTGCCAGCCCTGCTGCTGTTCTTTCAGCTGACCGTTTTCACGCTCAAGCTCTTCACGGCTGTGCTGCGCGCTCTGTACTTCCTGCGCCAGCGTGTTGTTCTTCTCTTTCAGCTCTTCGATTTCCATCTGTAACAGAGTGATGGTATCAATCGCCTGCTGAACTTTAGATTCTAATTTCTCAAACACTTCTAATGACATCGTCATACCTCTCCTGAACTTGCAAGGCGTTGATAGAAACCGTCCGTTTCGTATACGCGTTGACGCCTTAACGAAAATTAGCGCACTACAGTGGTGATGTAGTCGATTGTATGAAGCCCCGCCTCCCCTGTCCAGCGACAACCCGCGTAGATTGCGGTTTGCAACACTTTTCAGCCTTTACCTGGTCCGTTCGCCGCTTTTACCCGGCACTTTTTCGTAATTGTTAATCAACACGTAAAAAAATGTGCGGTGAAACGCTCCCGCAAACGGCCGAACACGCGTTTATGGCGCGAAAACGCTCATTTTCTTGACGTGGTACACACATTTGAATTTCGATATTTCTCGTTTTTGTTCGTTAACGATAAATTAACACTATGCCTACATGGCAGCGTGGTCGCCTGCGACCTTCACACATACAATAATCATCACTACGCTTCAGGATTCGATTATGAGCCAAACATCAACACTAAAAGGCCAGTGCATCGCAGAGTTCCTCGGTACCGGGTTGTTGATCTTTTTCGGCGTTGGGTGCGTCGCTGCGCTTAAGGTCGCGGGAGCCAGCTTCGGTCAGTGGGAAATCAGCATCATCTGGGGTCTGGGCGTCGCCATGGCGATTTACCTGACCGCAGGGGTTTCCGGTGCGCACCTTAACCCGGCGGTCACCATCGCGCTGTGGCTGTTCGCCTGCTTTGACGGTCGTAAAGTTGTTCCTTTTATCGTTGCGCAATTCGCTGGCGCCTTTTGCGCTGCGGCTTTAGTTTACGGGCTTTATTACAATCTTTTCTTCGATTTCGAACATACCCACAATATGGTGCGCGGTAGCGTCGAAAGTCTCGAGCTGGCAGGCATTTTCTCCACCTATCCGAATCCGCATATCAATTTTGTGCAGGCCTTCGCGGTAGAAATGGTGATTACCGCTATCCTGATGGGCGTCATTCTGGCGCTGACCGACGATGGTAACGGCGTGCCGCGTGGCCCGCTGGCGCCGCTGCTGATTGGTCTGCTGATCGCCGTCATCGGCGCATCCATGGGCCCGCTGACCGGCTTCGCCATGAACCCGGCGCGTGATATCGGACCGAAAGCCTTCGCCTGGCTGGCAGGCTGGGGCAACGTCGCCTTCACCGGCGGCAAAGATATTCCTTATTTCCTGGTGCCGCTGTGTGCGCCAATCGTCGGTGCTGCGCTGGGCGCATTCTGCTACCGCAAGCTGATTGGCCGCCACCTGCCTTGCGACACCTGCGTCGTCGAAGAGAAAGAAGCCGCATCCCCCTCTACGACGCAACACAAAGCTTCGCTGTAATCTGACTACGGGACTCATACTATGACCGACAAAAAATATATCGTAGCGCTCGACCAGGGCACCACCAGCTCCCGCGCCGTGGTAATGGATCACGATGCCAATATCGTCAGCGTCTCTCAGCGAGAATTCGAACAAATTTATCCGCGTCCAGGCTGGGTTGAACACGACCCGATGGAGATCTGGGCATCGCAAAGCTCTACGCTGGTCGAAGTGCTGGCAAAAGCCGATATCAGCTCCGATGAAATCGCGGCGATCGGCATCACCAACCAGCGTGAAACCGCCATCGTCTGGGAGCGCGAAACCGGAAAGCCGATTTATAACGCCATCGTCTGGCAGTGCCGACGTACCGCCGAGATCTGCGAACAGCTCAAGCGCGACGGCATGGAAGAGTACATCCGCAAGGCCACCGGCCTGGTGGTTGACCCCTACTTCTCCGGCACCAAAGTGAAGTGGATCCTCGACCACGTCGAAGGCGCGCGCGAACGCGCTAAACGCGGCGAGCTGCTGTTCGGTACCGTAGACACCTGGCTTATCTGGAAAATGACCCAGGGACGCGTTCACGTAACCGACTACACCAACGCCTCGCGTACCATGCTGTTTAATATCCACGAGCTGGACTGGGACGACAAAATGCTCGACGCGCTGGATATCCCGCGCGCCATGCTGCCGGAAGTGCGCAAATCTTCCGAAGTGTACGGCCAGACCAACATCGGCGGTAAGGGCGGGACGCGTATTCCGATCGCCGGCATCGCCGGCGACCAGCAGGCGGCGCTGTTCGGCCAGCTGTGCGTGAAAGAGGGGATGGCGAAAAACACCTACGGTACCGGCTGCTTTATGCTGATGAATACCGGCGAGAAAGCGGTGACGTCAACGCACGGCCTGCTGACGACTATCGCCTGCGGCCCGCGCGGTGAGGTGAACTATGCGCTGGAAGGCGCGGTGTTTATGGCGGGCGCCTCTATTCAGTGGCTGCGCGATGAGATGAAGCTGATTAGCGACGCGTTCGATTCCGAATATTTCGCCACCAAAGTGAAGGATACCAACGGCGTGTACGTCGTTCCGGCGTTTACCGGCCTCGGCGCCCCGTACTGGGACCCGTATGCCCGCGGCGCGATCTTCGGCCTGACCCGCGGCGTGAACTCCAACCATATTATTCGCGCCACCCTGGAGTCGATTGCCTATCAGACCCGCGACGTGCTGGAAGCGATGCAGGCTGACTCCGGGATCCGTCTCCACGCCCTGCGCGTTGACGGCGGCGCGGTCGCCAACAACTTCCTGATGCAGTTCCAGTCCGATATTCTCGGCACCCGCGTGGAACGCCCGGAAGTCCGCGAAGTCACCGCGCTGGGTGCAGCCTATCTGGCCGGTCTGGCGGTCGGTTTCTGGCAAAACCTGGATGAACTGCAGGAGAAAGCGGTCATCGAGCGCGAGTTCCGTCCGGGGATTGAAACCACCGAGCGTAACTATCGCTACAGCGGCTGGAAGAAAGCGGTAAAACGCGCGCTGGCGTGGGAAGAGCACGACGAAGCGTAAGATGGGAGTATTCCCGGCTGGTGGCGTAAACGCCTTAGCCGGGCTACACAGCCCGCAGACCGCACAATTCCGTAGCCCGGCTAAGCACAGCGCGAGCCGGGGAGAAACCGCGTCGAGTCATGAATCCCTGAGTATCCCCGGGTTGCGGCGTAAACGCCTTACCCGGGCTACAGCCCACAGACCGCACAACCCCGTAGCCCGGCTAAGCGCAGCGCGAGCCGGGGAGAAGCCGCGCCGATGTATGAATCCCGGAGTATCCCCGGGTTGCGGCGTAAACGCCTTACCCGGGCTACAGCCCACAGACCGCACAACCCCGTAGCCCGGCTAAG
>NZ_CAXSXW010000002.1:142538-159426 GCF_964241505.1 Klebsiella sp. Q11 | reverse complement strand
GGGAGAAGCCGCGCCGATGTATGAATCCCGGAGTATCCCCGGGTTGCGGCGTAAACGCCTTACCCGGGCTACAGCCCGCAGACCGCACACACCCGTAGCCCGGCTAAGCGCAGCGCGAGCCGGGGGGAAACCGCGTCGATGTATAAATCCTGGAGTATTCCCGGGTTGCGGCGTAAACGCCTTACCCGGGCTACAGCCCGCAGACTGCACAACCCCGTAGCGCACCGCCTCCGGGTTTTTATCAGCCAAATACCGGCAGCAGCAGATAGAGCTTAATCACTAGCGCGTTAACGATATCGATAAAGAACGCGCCCACCATCGGCACCACCAGAAACGCCATGTGCGACGGACCGAAACGGTCGGTTATCGCCTGCATGTTGGCAATCGCCGTCGGCGTCGCGCCGAGGCCGAAACCACAGTGGCCGGCTGCCAGCACTGCGGCATCGTAGTTTTTTCCCATCATCCGGTAGGTCACAAACACCGCATACAGCGCCATAGCCACTGCCTGAACCGCCAGAATAATAATCATCGGCAGCGCCAGCGACGCCAGCTCCCACAGCTTCAGGCTCATCAGGGCCATCGCCAGGAATAGCGACAGGCTGACGTTACCCAGCACCGACACCGCGCGGTCGAACACGCGGTACAGGCCCAGCGCCGACAGGCCATTGCTCAGGATCACGCCGATAAACAGCACGCAAACGAAGGTGGGCAGTTCAAATACGGTTCCCGCCAGCAGTTGCGCAACGATCTTCCCTACCGTCAAACAGATGGCGATCAGCGCGATGCTCTCAATCAGCACCAGCGACGTGATCATGCGCCCCATATCCGGCTTTTCAAACGCGGTCGGCGCGAGCTGATCGTCCGGCGTACCGTCCGGGGAGGAAGAGTGCTTAACCAGATAGCGCGCCACCGGTCCGCCGATCAGGCCGCCCAGGACGAGGCCGAAGGTTGCGCAAGCCATGGCCACTTCGGTGGCGTTGGCAAAGCCATAGCGTTCAACAAACAATTTACTCCACGCCGCGCCGGTACCGTGGCCGCCGGAAAGGGTAATCGAACCGGCCAGCAGCCCCATCAGCGGGTCGAGACCAAGCAGCTTCGCCATGCCGATTCCGAGCGCGTTTTGCAGCAGCAGCAGCCCCACCACCACGATCAGGAACGTCCCCAGCACTTTGCCGCCGGAGCGCAGGCTGGCGAGGTTGGCGTTCAGGCCGATAGTGGCAAAGAAAGCCAGCATCAGCGGGTCTTTCAGGCTCATATCGAAATCGATTTCGATATCCATGCTTTTCTTTAATACCAGCAGCGCCAGCGCGACCAGCAGGCCGCCCGCAACGGGTTCAGGAATGGTGTATTTCTTCAGGAAAGGGACGGTTTGAACGAGTTTTCTACCCAGTAGCAGCACGAGTGTTGCGGCAACGAGCGTCGATAAGGTATCGAGATGAAACATAAAAAAGAGCTCCTTATAGGCGCATGATCCATTCACACGCGACGGTATTCCCGGTGTCGATTGCTTCTCATCATGAGTAATCGGGAAGGGATTTTAAGCAGAAGTACGGAAAAAAGGACAGGAAAAGATATTTTGTAGGGATAATGATGCGATCAAGCATACAAAATGTTAATAAATATTTGACACTTATTCCCTGTTTAAATATTTGCCGCTAAAGAGTGGCAAACGTTTGCTTTTGGTCTACAGTCCGATAAAATCCCCGCTTTGCCACCTTTGGGATTGTTGTGATGTCCGTTAACACCGCAGAATCAGAAAATGCGCAACCGGTTGCGCATAAGCAAACCAGCGAATTAATCTACCGCCTTGAAGACCGCCCGCCGCTACCGCAAACCCTGTTCGCCGCCTTCCAGCACCTGCTGGCGATGTTTGTCGCGGTCATCACTCCGGCGCTGTTAATTTGCCAGGCTCTGGGCCTTCCGGCTCAGGATACGCAACACATCATCAGCATGTCCCTGTTCGCCTCCGGCGTGGCCTCCATCATTCAAATTAAAGCCTGGGGCCCGGTGGGATCTGGTCTGCTCTCGATTCAGGGCACCAGTTTTAACTTCGTCGCGCCGCTGATTATGGGCGGGACCGCCTTGAAAACCGGCGGCGCCGATGTTCCGACCATGATGGCCGCGCTATTCGGCACCCTGATGCTGGCCAGCTGCACAGAGATGGTTCTCTCCCGCGTTCTGCATCTCGCCCGCCGCATTATTACCCCGCTGGTCTCCGGCGTGGTGGTGATGATTATCGGCCTGTCGCTGATTCAGGTTGGCCTGACCTCCATCGGCGGCGGCTATGCCGCCATGGCCGACCACACCTTCGGCGCGCCAAAAAACCTGCTGCTGGCAGGGATCGTGCTGGCGCTGATTATTATCCTTAACCGCCAGCGCAACCCGTACCTGCGCATCGCTTCGCTGGTTATCGCGATGGCGGCCGGCTACCTGGCGGCATGGCTGCTCGATATGCTGCCGGCCAATACCGCGCCGACGGAAAGCAGCCTGATTATGGTACCCACGCCGCTGTACTACGGGTTGGGCATCGACTGGAATCTGCTGTTGCCGCTGATGCTGGTGTTTATGATTACCTCGCTGGAAACCATCGGCGATATTACCGCCACCTCTGACGTCTCCGAGCAGCCGGTTTCCGGCCCGCTATATATGAAGCGTCTGAAGGGCGGCGTGCTGGCCAACGGTCTGAACTCGTTTGTTTCGGCGGTATTCAACACCTTCCCGAACTCCTGCTTTGGCCAGAACAACGGCGTGATACAGCTGACCGGCGTCGCCAGCCGCTATGTCGGTTTCGTGGTCGCGCTGATGCTGATCGTGCTCGGCCTGTTCCCGGCGGTAAGCGGCTTCGTGCAGCATATTCCTGAGCCGGTGCTCGGCGGCGCGACGCTGGTGATGTTCGGCACCATTGCCGCCTCCGGCGTGCGTATCGTCTCCCGCGAGCCGCTGAACCGCCGCGCGATCCTGATTATCGCCCTGTCGCTGGCCGTCGGCCTCGGCGTTTCCCAGCAGCCGCTGATCCTGCAGTTCGCCCCTGACTGGCTGAAGAATCTGCTCTCCTCCGGTATCGCTGCTGGCGGTATCACGGCGATTATTCTGAATCTGATTTTCCCGCCAGAGAAAAACTGATCCTCTCTGACGCTCCGGCCACGCGATGCTGGCCGGAGCGTCAGCATCATCAACCTCACATCATCTCATTACACAATTCCTGTCTTGAGGATTGCGCATAATTCGGGCATAACAGCCTTATGTGCCTCGCTCAGGATCGAAGACCATGAAATTTCTCAGAAAGCTGATTCTCTGGCTGCTGATTGCCCTGCTGGTGGTGATTATTGCCGCTTACTTCCTGCTGCAAACCCAGTGGGGCGGGCGCCAGGCCAGCGCCTGGCTAAGCGACGGTACCGGCTGGAAGGTCTCTTTCAACAAGATGGACCATAATTTCTCCTCGCCACTGCACCTGCAGCTGCAAAACGTCACCCTCGGACGCGACGGCAAACCCGCCACGCTGGTGGCGCAAACGGTGGATATCGGGTTTAGCAGCCGCCAGTTTAGCGACCCGCTGCATGCTGACGAAATCGTCCTCAGCGACGGCACGCTGAACTTCTCCCCTTCTTCCGCGGCGCTGCCATTCGCCGCCGACCGTCTCCAGTTGCGCAATATGGCGTTCAATAGCCCGGAGAGCGACTGGGATCTGAGCGCGCAGCGCGTCACCGGCGGCGTCAGCCCGTGGGCGCCGGAAGCGGGCAACGTGCTCGGCAAGAAAACACAGATTCAGATGAGCGCCGGGTCGATGACGCTCAACGGTATTGAAGCCAGCAACGTGCTGATTCAGGGGAATATTGATAACGGCGAAGTGTCCCTCTCAACCATTGGCGCGGACGTCGCCCGCGGTACGCTCACCGGCACGGCGAAACGCAGCGCCGATGGCGGCTGGCAGGTCGATAATTTGCGGCTCAACGAGATTCGCCTGCAAAGCGATAAATCACTCGCCGACTTTTTCGCGCCGCTGACCACCCTGCCGTCACTACAGATTGGCCGCCTTGATGTGACCGACGCCAGCCTGCAGGGGCCTGACTGGGCGATCGCCGGCCTCGATCTTAACCTGCGCAACCTCACCCTGAGCCGCGGCGACTGGCAAAGCCAGGAGGGTACGCTGTCGATGAACGCTAACGAATTTATTTACGGCTCGCTGCACTTCCTCGACCCGATCCTTAACGCCGGATTCTCGCCGCAGGGCATCGCGCTGCGCCAGTTCACCTCACGCTGGGAGGGCGGGATGGTGCGCACGTCCGGCAACTGGCTGCGCGCCGGCCATGCGCTGGTGCTGGATGACGCGGCGTTCGCCGGGCTGGAATATACGCTGCCAACCAACTGGAAGCAGCTGTGGATGGCGCCGCTGCCCGACTGGCTGCAAAGCCTGACGCTGAGAAAGTTCAGCGCCAGCCGCAACCTGATTATCGATATTGAACCGGCGTTCCCGTGGCAAATCACCGCGCTCGACGGCTACGGCGGCGAGCTGCAGCTGGTGAAAAACCGCAGCTGGGGCGTGTGGAGCGGTAGCGCGACGCTGAACGCCGCCGCCGCGACCTTTAATCGTATTGATGTCCGCCGCCCGTCGCTGAAGCTGAGCGCCAATGCCTCCACGGTAAACGTTAACGAGCTCAGCGCCTTTACCGAGCGAGGGATCCTGCAAGCCACCGCGGCGGTGTCGCAGCTCCCGCAGCGCCTGGTCAACCTGAGCCTCAACGGTCGCGGCGTGCCGCTGAATATTTTGCAGGCATGGGGATGGCCCGCGCTGCCGGTCTCCGGCGACGGTAACCTTCAGCTGACGGCGACCGGCAGCGTGCTGGCGGATGCGCCGCTGAAGCCGACCGTCAACGGCCAGCTGAGCGCGATAAATATGGAGAAACAGCAGGTGGCGCAGGTGATGCGCAACGGGGAGGTCACCAGCACCCAGCCCCCTTCAGCGCCGGCGACAACGACGCCCTGACTTTCCCCCTCCCTCTCCCCCCACGGGAGAGGGGCCTGTTCCCTTCGCGAAACCTGTTGCCATTAAGCGGCTGTTTGTACCTATTTCCCGCAACCTGTTCCTTTCAAATAGCGGACTTGCTATAACAAAAATACTGGAAGTTAAAAAAATAATTAAAGTCCCTGAACCTATGCCCAAAATAATTCGAGTTGCTTAAAGGCGGCAAGGGAGTGAGTCCCCAGGAGCATAGATAACTATGTGACTGGGGTGAGCGACAAATCTGCCGGGAGCAGATTTGAACGTCGCTTGCGACGGCCCGTGAGGGCGAGGCCCTTGGATGGGCCGAGTAATCCGTAGCTAACACATAAGCAACTTGAAGTATGACGGGTATACAAAAATAAAGGAACGACCATGTCTGTAATACGTCAACGTATTCTGGAGAATATGCAAAAATTCTCCAGAGCAATGATCGGTGCAGTATTGTTCTTGCCGGTCATCGGCTTAATTTTGGCACTCAGTTCAGTCTTAACTAACCCAACATTAATTTCGGAGACCAGTTTTTTACACCAGCTCGGACAGCTCCTCGGCGATACCTTCTGGCCATTATTTGGCAATCTGGGATTACTCTTTTGCGTCGGTATCAGCTATGGCCTGGCAAAAGATAAAAAAACCGAAGTGGCGCTGGTGTCGGTAATGTGTTTTATCATGTTTCTTGGCGCTAACCACTCGTGGCTGGAACATACCCACGGACTCGCGGAAAAAATTAACGGCGAATATTACGGTACCGGGCAGACTCAGCTACTGGGGTTTGTGGTAGTCGATATGGGGGTCTTCCTCGGGATTATTCTCGGCTGCACCATCGCCTGGGTGCATAATAAAGTGTCGACGATTGAACTGCCCGGCGCGCTCTCCATGTATGGCGGAGCCAAGCTGACGCTGGTGGCGATGACCCCGGTCGTCATTTTCTACGCCATCGCCTTTACCTGGATCTGGCCGTTTATGACCCACGGCATCGCGGCGCTGACCGGCTTTATGAAAAACGCCGGCGTGGCGGGGGTCTTCGTCTACGGCTTCTTTGAAAAATTCCTCATCCCCACCGGCCTGCACCACTTCGTCTGGTCGCCGTTCCAGCTCACGCAAATCGGCGGTACGCTGAACGTCGACGGCCAGGTCGTCTCCGGCACCCAGGCGATTTTCCTCGCCTATATGCGCCACCCGGATTTAACCCCGGTGATGAACGAGGCGCTGCGTTTCTCGCAGCAGGGGATGACCACTATCTTCGGCCTGGCCGGCGCCTCGCTGGCGTTCTACCACACGGCAAAACCGGAGAAAAAAATGATGGCCAAAGCGATTCTGCTGCCGGCCATTATTACCTCTATGCTCACCGGCATCACCGAGCCGATTGAGTTTACCTTCCTGTTCGTTTCGCCGCTGCTGTGGGTGATCCACGCCACGTTAACCGCGGCCTCGCAGGCGATTTGCGACATCTTTACCGTGCGTCCCTGGGGCGCTTCCGGGCTGATTGAGTTCCTGATTTACAACCTGCCGCTGCCGGTCTCCCTGACCCGCTGGCCCGGCTACGTGCTTATCGGGATTGGTCAGTTCGCCGTCTACTACGTTATCTTCCGCACGCTGGTCGTTAAGTTAAATCTTAAAACCCCGGGTCGTGAAGACGATGAAAACGTGAAGTTATATAGCAAGGCTGATTACCGAAAAAAAATGGGCGAACCGCAATCGGTGACCAACGAGATTATTAATGGTCTGGGTGGTAAAGAGAACATTATTTCCGTCGACAACTGTTTTACCCGCCTGCGCGTCGCTATTCATAATATGGATCTGGTTGACGATGCGATATTAAAAAGCACCGGCGCAAACGGCGTAGTACGAAATCGAAATGAAGTTCAGGTTATTTACGGCGTCAAAGTGGGACAGGTTCGTTCCCGGGTTGATAGCTGGCTAGCAGAAAATTAATTGGGAGTGATTTATGAAATTAACCGTATTAGGCGGGGGCGGCGTTCGCTCTGCGTTTCTGGCGAAATCTCTGGCATATAACGCGCATCGCATTGGTTTAACGGAAGTGGTCTTTCTCGACAGCTCCGCGGAGAATCTGACAATATTCGGCGAGATCGCCCGCTATGTGTTTAATGCCATTCGCCCGGATATTCATTTCAGCGTAACCAGCGACCCGGTGCCGGCGCTAAAAAATAGCCACTATGTGATAACCACCCTGCGGGTGGGCGGCGATGAGAGCCGGATCCGCGACGAGCGTATCGCCCTGGCGCACAACACGCTGGGCCAGGAGACCACCGGCGCGGGCGGTTTCGCCATGGCGATGCGTTCCATTCCGGCGATTCTTCACTACTGCCGCCTGATTGAAGAGCACGCCGCCGAAGATGCCATTCTGTTTAACTTCACCAACCCGTCAGGGCTGGTCACCGAGGCGATTATCAAATCCGGCTTTAAGCGTCGGGTGTACGGCATCTGCGATGCCCCGTCGGAGCTGATTCGCGAGCTGCCCGAGATCCTCGGCTGCGACGAGCGCGATCTCGGCGTCGAGTGCTACGGGCTGAACCACTTCTCCTGGTTTACCCATTTCACCGTGCGCGGCGAGGATGTCACCGAGCGCCTGATCGCCAGCCCGGACCTGTATCGCAAGACGGCGATGCAGTACTTTTCGCCGGAGCTGGTTCAGCTATGCGATAAGCAGCTGCTTAATGAATATCTTTACTACTACTACTATCGCGAAGTGGCTTTGAAAGCGATTCAGAACGCGCCGGAAACCCGCGGCGAGCAAATTGCCCGCATCAATCACGATATGCGCGAAGCGCTGCTGACCGTTGATGTCAAAGCCAACCCGGAAGCGGCGTTTACCATCTGGATGAAGCACTATCTGCGCCGGGAAAATAGCTATATGCAGAACGAGTCGCAGCAGGAAAAATTCCATACCCGCGAGCCGTTGACCTTAAAGCAGTTTATCGAGGAGCCGGATACCGGCGGCTACGCGGGCGTGGCGCTGGATATTCTGGAGGCGGTCAACAGCACCACCACCAAGCGCATCGTGGTATCGATGCCCAACAACGGCACGCTGGACTTCCTGCGCCCGGACGATGTGATTGAGATCAGCTGCGACCTGAGCAAAGAGGGCCTGAAGCCGGTGACGCCGAAGCATGTGCCGACGGCGCAGAAGAATATGATCGCCAGCGTGAAAGAGTATGAGCGGCTGGCGGTGGCGGCCATTCTGCAGCGCGATAAATCGCTGGCGGTACGGGCGCTGATGGCGCATCCGCTGGTCGGCTCTTATTCGCTGGCAAAAACGCTGGTTGAAGCCTATCTCGACGATAAGCAGTTCGCCGACTGGCAATAAACGCCCGGTGAAATCCCCCGGATGGCGGCTAACGCCTTATCCGGGCTACCGGATCGCAGCCGGTAGCCCGGACAGGCGCCTCAGGCGCCGCCTCCGGGGATCCCCGTCTGCATAAACCACATCTTCAGCAGCCGCTCAAAGCCGAGTATGCAGTAGCCAAAAAAGGGGTTACTCCAGTAAATATCATCATCGAACTTCTGCGGATCATGGATGATAAACGCCGTATCCGCCGCCTGCGCCAGCGGGCTTTGATAATCGCCGGTAAAGCAGATCAGGTTAATCTCTTTCCCTTCCAGCGCCTTCACCCAGTTCAGCGCCGAACTGCTGCGTCCGGATTTGGAAATAATCCAGATCGAATCAAATTTGGCGGCGTTCTTCTGCTCGAGGATTTCGTAATCCGGCCACAGCGCGAGGCTGGCATTCACCCCGGTCACCAAAAATTTATTATAAATATACTGGGCGATCAGCTGCGAAAAGCCGCTGCCGTGAATCAAAATGCGGTGATGTTGCAGGCTTTCCAGCAACGGCGTTATCCGCTCCACCGGCTGAATGCTCATATAATCGATGTCGTTGGTCACATCGAGTTTGGGCATAGTGATATTGAATTTAATAAAATAGACCAGCTCCAGCCAGCCGCTGAATTTCAGCTTCTTCGCCAGGCGTACCAGCGAAGAGGGATTGCTATAACAGTGCTCCGCCACGGCGCGGATCCCTTCGCGAACGCATTGCTCAGGATCGTTCTGAATAAAACGCAGCACGGTCATTTCCGTTTTGCTTAGCTTAACGTCACGAAAGATGTTTTCTAAATCCATACCGGGCTCCTCTCAGCGCTAAACTACGCTATCACCCGGCGGCGCTGGCGTCTGTGGCATCAATCACCAGAATGAAATGAACGTTACTTTTTTAGACAAAATGGAATAAAAAAACCCTCCGTAAGGAGGGTGGTGGATTCGACAACGTCTATCTCTTTTCAGCGCCCGTACTCACTGCACAATAACCATTTTTTCGGTTCATCTTCCTGAATCATCGGGAAGCGACCGCTATCTTCCAGAAAACGGTTGTCGCGCTTATCATCGTTCACCATCGAAATTTCCCAGCCCATCACCAGCGCGTTTTCAGCCCAAAAACGGTGGTACAGCGTGGGCGGCAGGCAAACGCCCTGCCCGGGGTTAAGAGCCAGGGTTTCTCCCGGTTTCAGCGTGCGCTGGCGGCCATCAACCGCGACGCTCACGCTGCGCTGCATATCCAGCCGTTCATCTTCTGTCGCCCATGCCAGCTGCAGACAGAGCCGGCCGCCGCCGCGGTTCAGAATATCTTCCATTTTGTGATAATGAAAATGCCAGGGAGTTTGCTGATCCTGCTGAATCTGCAACATCTTCTCGGCGTAGGGCTTGGGATAGCGCGAATCGCCCGGCGCGCCGTTACGCAGGGTCAACAGCGTCAGTCCGGTTTCCTGAAAACGGCCGCTGCCAAAATCGGTAATATCCCAGCCAAGCTGTAGATCCCGAACTTCTCGCCACTCTTCAAACCGCTTTTTCGCCCAGATATCGGCGGTAAAGCAGGCAAACTCGGGTAAGCAAATGCGAAAGGACTCGGCGATAGCATGCGCTTTATCAATCGCGTAGTTAATCTGTGAACGTTTCATTTTCGACTCCGCTGCGGACGGCCAGCCAGGCGGCGCCGCGCATGCCGCTGCTGTCACCATGTCGGGCAGGCACGATGGGGGTGGTGAAATGGTCGGTAAACACCAGCGGGGCGACATCCGCCTCCAGGTCGTTCACCAGCAGCGCCACGTTAGACAGGCCGCCGCCGAGAACAATCACGCCGGGATCGATAAGATTCACCACCGTCGCCAGCGTCCGCGCCAGCTGCTGGCGAAAGCGCAGCACCTGCTCGCAGGCGGCATGCTCGCCCTCCAGCGCCCGGGCGATAATAGCCTGACTGCTGAGCGCCTGCCGGGTCATCAAACGATAGCGCGCGCTCAGCCCGGTGCCGGAAATAAAGGACTCGACGCAGTTATATTTTCCGCAGTAGCAGCGCTCGGGCGGCCCATCGTTGACCTCCTGATACCCCGGCAGCGTGATATGCCCGCACTCCGCCGCAATCCCTGACGCGCCGGGGAAAATCTGGCGATTAAGCGCAATACCGCCCCCGCATCCGGTCCCCAGCGTCATGCCAAATACCAGCGAATAATCGGCACCTGCGCCATCGCAGGCTTCTGATAACGCGAAACAGTTGCCATCGTTCGCCAGCACAACCGGCTGGCTCAGGCGCTGCTCAAGCTCATCCTGTAAGCGGCAGCCGTTGATGACCTGAATATTGGCATTGCGGATCTTGCCGGTCTGCGGGGAAATACTCCCCGGCAGGGCGATACCGATAGCCAAAGGCTGGGCCAGCTCATCCCCAATCGCGGTGATTAACGCCACCAGCGTTGCGATAAACTGCTGCCGGGTCTGTTTTCGCGTTTCAACGCGAAAACGCCTCCATTCATGGCCTTGTTCATCCATCACTACGGCGGCGATTTTGCTCCCGCCGATATCCAGCCCCAAATACTTCATACCGGCCTCCTTATTCATAGCGAGGCAGGTTTCCCCGCCCCGCCGGGGGATTAGTACAGGCTGGCCTTGCCGGTAGAGCCAAAGAGCTTCATTTTGTGGCGAATCACCTTCCGCGCGGCGTTAATCGGTTCCGGATAAATGACATTCGGATCCCACCATGTCTCTTTTGTCAGAATTTCGCGCACTTTCTGGAAATAGGCATATTTCATATCGCTGGAAATATTGATTTTGCCGACGCCAAGCGTAACGGATTCCGCAATTTCCGCATCCGGATTAGCCGAGCCGCCGTGCAGCACCAGCGGAATCGACAGACGCCCGGCGATATCGCGCAGAATGTGCATCTGCAGCTCCGGCTGCATCCCCTTCGGATAGATACCGTGCGCGGTGCCAATCGCTACCGCCAGCGTATCCACGCCGGTACGGGCGACGAAATCTTCCGCCTGCGCCGGGTCGGTATAGGTGACTTCTGACACGCCGCCTTCCACAGAGGTTCCGGTCTGGCCGATGGTTCCCAGCTCACCTTCCACCGACACGCCCACCGCGTGCGCCAGCTGCACCACTTCGTGGGTCAGGGCGACGTTTTCTTCATAAGGCAGTAACGAACCATCGATCATGACCGAGGTGAAGCCACACTGAATGGCGCGCAGAACATGTTCCACCGAGGCGCCATGATCCAGATGCAGGGTGAAAGGCACGCGGCTGCGCTGGGTGATATCCCGCACGTAGCTAAAAAACGCGTCGCCAACAAAATCGTGCTCGCTGGGATGAATGGAAATAATCGCCGGCGTATTTGTCGCTTCCGCCTCTTCCACCACGGCGCGAATAAAACAGCTATCCGCCACGTTAAATGCGCCGATAGCAAAACCATGTTCACGGGTGGGTTTAAGTAATTCGTGCATTGAAACTAACATCGTTATTCTCCAGTTTCAGGGTGTGGTAAGCCCTGCCAGGGCATACGGGCGCCGGCATGGAAGGCCTTACTGAGATTTAATCAGGCTTTGTTGATTGAGCCGGATGCGTGTAAATAGGGAGCGATGGCGTCAGCGCTGGCCTGCTCCATCACCGATAGCGCATCGGCCAGCTCAATGGTGCTGTCGTGGCACAGGGTGTGCAGCAGCGCCGCTTTCCCCGCTTCAAATACCGCCGCCCCAACGTTGATTTTTGCGACCCCGAATTCCGGGCAACGTTGCAGCTGCTCGAACGGCGTACCGCTCCCGCCGTGCAACGCCAGTGGCACGGATGACGCGCGCTGTATCTGCGCCAGGCGGTCGAAATCGAGCATTGGTTTTACACCGGGAGCGTACATACCGTGGGCGGTTCCCACGGAGACCGCCAGCAGGTCAATCCCGGTCTGTTCGATAAAGGGAGGGACGTCCTCCGGCTGAGTCATTAAATCGGCATTGCTGGCCTGGTCGTAGCGCGGCGCATCCGCCAGGTGCCCCAGTTCGCCCTCCACGCACAGCCCGACGCTGGCGGCCAGTTCAACGACCTCTCGGGTCTGGCGGATGTTCTCCGCCAGCGCGAACGCAGAAGCATCGATCATTAACCCGCTAAATCCGGCGCGGAAAGCCTGACGTATTTTTATCGGGTCTTTACCGTGATCGAGACTTAACGTCACGGGTACGCTCGCTTCCTCCGCCAGTACCCTGACTACCGCCGCCGCCGTGGTCGCCGGAAAGTGCGACAGGTGACCCTGATACAGGTTGAGAATAATCGGCGCACGATGTTTTTCCGCCACGCGCACCGCCGCGCGTGCGCTTTCCAGGTTCATGCAGTTAATCGCCAGCAGGGCATACCGTTCACGCCAGGCTTTGATCACCATACTTTTCATATCGGCAAACATAGGGCCTCCGTTTATTCGAGGGTAAAGGTGATTTCGTCGTCTTTGACCTTTTGGTCGTTCAGCTCATCAAACTCTTCATCACGCTCGGTAACCGGCTTTTTCCACAGCGAGAGCATCACACCGCAAATCACGGTGCCAATCGCCAGAGAGAGGCAGAACAGCAGGGGATGCGTAAAGAGCGGCACCACGAACATCCCACCGTGCGGCACCGGACTCTCCACGCCCCAGGTCATGATCAGGCCACCGGCCACCGCTGACGCCACCACGCAGGATCCCACGACGCGCAGCAGATCGCGGGCGGCGATGGGGATCACCCCTTCGGTGATCATGCAGATCCCCATCGGGAACGCGGCCTTCAGAGCTTCGCGTTCGGCACGGGTATATTTATGCCGGGTCAGCAGGAACGAGAGGGTGATGCCGAACGGCGGGATGATCGAACCCACAAACTTCACCGCTTCCGGGCCATAAACGCCGCTGACCAGCAGACCATCAGCAAACAGCGACATGGTTTTATTCACCGGGCCGCCAAAGTCGAAGGTCGCCATGGCGCCAAGGATGGCGCCCAGCAGGAAACGCGAGCCGCCCTGCATCGACTCCAGCAGGTGAATCAGCGCTTCTTGCAGCCAGGCAATGGGCTTGCCGATCAGGGTCATCATCAGCAAACCGCTAATGATGGTACTTAATACCGGCAGCACCATAATCGGCATCAGCCCCTGCATCGACTTCGGCAGCCGGATATAGTGCTTCAGCGCCAGTACCGTGTAGCCCACGAGGAAGCCGCCCAGCATGCCGCCAATAAAACCGGTATGAATTTGCCCGCAGACAAAGCCCACGATCAAACCCGGAGCAAATCCAGGACGATCGGCAATGGAGTAAGCGATAGCGGCGCAGATCAAGGGCACAATCAGCCCCATTCCCCAGCCGCCGATTTGGTTTAACATCCACGGAATGGTGCCGGTTTTCTCGCCTACGTTCGTCCCGCCAAGGACTTGTCCCAGCGCGATACAGATCCCGGCGGCGACGATCAGCGGTATCATCCATGAAATACCGGTTAATAGATGCTTCTTAATTTCCTGTGAGACGGGAGTTTTATTCTCACTCATGGTAGATCCCTCCAGATTAAGGATCAGGCATTCGCTAAGGATTTTTCGACCTTTTCGATAAACTGAATCGGCGACTTAATCACGACTTCCGTTTTTACTCTGACAATCCGTTTATTTTTAAAACGCTCTTCGCCTTTGATTTTCACATCAATGGCAAGAATAACGACATCCGCAGCGTCAATATCTTCCGCCGCCAGTTCATTTTCAGTTCCAATGGTTCCCTGAGTTTCGACTTTGACATTATGGCCCAGCGCTCTCGCGCCTTTAATCAGCTTCTCACGTGCAATATAAGTATGAGCAATACCTGCGGTACAGGCAGCAACACAGACAATATTCATCTCGGACTCCGCTAGTTATTGTTAGTAAATGTCCGACTCGGCATATTGGTTAAATAGATCAATAATCCTCTGCGGACTGGTTTCTTTGAGCAGTTGTTCAATAATGTCATCATCCGCCAGCGCTCCAGCGACCTGGGACAACAGGCGAATATGGGTGGTATTTTGATCTTCCAGACGAACGGCAAATAAAATAATGCAGCGTACCTGGCTGCCGTCCAGCGTTTCCCAGGCGATATCCTGCCGGGTGCGGCCAATGGCAAGGGTAGTATTAACAACGGCGGAAGACTTTCCATGCGGGATCGCAATATGATTTTCAAACCCCGTTGAGCCTTCCGACTCACGCTGCCAGACATCCTGAATAAAGGTTTCACGACAGCTTATCGCCCCGTCTTTTTGTAATAAGTCGGTTAACTCTTCGATGGCTTCCGCTTTATTCGTAGCGTGCATATCTAACAAAACGCGTTTGGTGTTTAAAATCCTGGTTATGTCCATATTCTTTACCTCATGGATATAAAACTTCATTATCTACAGCAGATATTGCCGCACGATGTAATTTGTCGGTAACGATTTTTTCCGTAACCCGTCGGATATCGGCATCATTAAAAAAAGCGCTAACATAGACTACCGGCAAAGCTATTTCTGGCAGATTAATCGTCGAAATAACCAGTTCAATCTTGTCCTGCGGTTGAAGGGTATGCAGACTGCTTGCCGAAACTACGCCGACGATGGTCCAGTCAGGAAACGCTCTCAACACTCTACTTTTCAACAGG
Organism: Klebsiella sp. Q11; assembly: GCF_964241505.1. Lineage (NCBI taxonomy): Bacteria > Pseudomonadati > Pseudomonadota > Gammaproteobacteria > Enterobacterales > Enterobacteriaceae > Klebsiella > Klebsiella sp. Q11. Next base: position 144,487 of record NZ_CAXSXW010000002.1, on the reverse strand, counting down.
TGAGATGTGCCGATTCCGGTAGAACAAACCAGCAGAACGCGCTTGCTGGCGACCTGTCTTTCCATCGCCGCCTGGAAATGAACGGTGAGATAGCCAATCTCGTCGTCGGAAACCGCATGCTCGCCCCAGCTGCTAAAAACCTGATTGACCGCCCGCTGGGTGAGCGGCCACACGTCCGTCAGCTCGCCCTTGATATCCTCCAGCAGAGGGTTACGAATATAAATCCGAAAATTTAGGCGATTAATGAGCGGCTTAATATGAATGAGCAGACCATCGTATAACGCGCGATCGGCGGTTAAATCGAGATCAATCATGGTGGAAAAAGCGCTAATCAGGCGATCGGTAATTTGTCGGGCCTCATCGCTAGAATGCATATAGCGCGCCATACTGACGTCATCACGCTCTTCCACCACAACGCCAGATGAGATGATGTACTGATAAATAAACCAGACTTCATCTTCCGGCAGCGAATGATCAATACGGTGTTCAATTTTTCGCAGCATATTCTGGGCAACGCTAAATATCGTCTCATCAAAAATCTGCTGCCCCTGTTCACGCCGCGGTAAGGCATTCCCACGGGTAATGCGATACATCATAATCAGGATATGGGTAAAAATATTCACATAATACGGTTCGCCTAATGACCAGCACAGCTTGCGCTCCATTTCCTGTAATAATGACTGAACAAATAAAACGTCATCCTCACCAAAATAATGCACCAGCGCTTTATAGCTTCCTGAGTCCAGTCGGGAATGGATAATACAACCGGGCTCATTATGATTAATCACCCCATTAATTAATGACGCCATCGCCTGACGGACGCTGTTTTCGCTACCTTCAATATGCGTCCCGCTCTGGCTACGAATCAGCGCTAAGCCGAGCGGAGCAATCCATGATTCAATAATTTTCAGGTCATTAACGATAGAAGCGCTACTGATAAAATAACGCTCAGAGAGCTTATTTATTGATGTCTCCCGCGGCGTCTCACTTAACAGCTGCGAAGCAATTTTCACGCGCCGGGAGTTATTCATCATGACATCGCTGTCCTCCCCCTCGTTACCGAGTAATTGGTCTAATTGCAGCAGGTCCGCGACATTATCAGCGATCAGCATCACGCCGGTACCTGAGCGTTTATCGATAGTCATTTTCCACTCAGATAACCACTGTTCTAAAAAGCGTAAATCACGCTGAACCGTTTTTTCTGAAACATTTAAATATTCAGCAATTTTCATCAGCGTAACGTATTCTCTGCGGGGCAGGAGAAATTTCAATAATCTGTTCTGTCGTGAGGTAATCATTTGCATTATTTACCCTTTTTGCATACCAGATTAATGCCTGGAGGCCAGCGCGATACCACGCGAGCGCTACATAAATCATTGAGGATAAATATAAGTAGCTGAGGCGTAAACAACAATACTAAATTTTGTCCAGACATCCGGACAGAAATAAAACGAAGAAAGGGATTAGGGAATAATTATAATTCAGATCACATTTCAGGAAGAAATATACGTGATAGCGATCTCAATTCACCATAAGAATATATCCGGACCGCCTTTAGCCTGACAGCATTCCCGGAGCCGGTACTTGATGCGCCTTGTCCGGGCTACCGGCGTGCAGACGATGGGGAGCCTGTAAACCCGCTAAGCGCTGCGCGAGCCGGGGAAAAGCGGAGGTTACATTGCGCGTTGTTTCCCCGGAGGCGGCGCTTGACGCGCCTTGTCCGGGCTACTGGCCCGCAGACGATGGGGGGCCTGTAGCCCGGCTAAGCGTAGCGCGAGCCGGGGAAAAGCGGAGGCTGCATTGCGCGTTGTTTCCCCGGAGGCGGCGCTTGACGCGCCTTGTCCGGGCTACTGGCCCGCAGACGATGGGGAGCCTGTAGCCCGGCTAAGCGTAGCGCGAGCCGGGGAAAAGCGGAGGCTGCATTGCGCGTTGTTTCCCCGGAGGCGGCG